>NZ_JBKTXS010000005.1:0-21486 GCF_046951855.1 Lentihominibacter sp.
CTCATAACCCGGAGGCCGCAGGTTCAAATCCTGTCCCCGCAACCATAGAAAATGGCTGAATCTCAATGATTCAGCCATTATTATTTTTTATTTTCGGGAAATTTAATTATATCGTAAAAATGCTATGATGCAAGGAAAGTAACTTTGTATACTATAAAAGATGGAGAATAAAGTTTCTTAGTGTTTCTTTATCTTCTGCAACAATGTGTTTATAAGAAGTTTTTCGAATTCTAATATGTACAATGGTTTTTCTGCATCAAGCATTGAGACGATTTCGAGACGAAGCGGTTTAGCAAATGAATCGATAGGAATAACATGTATAAGTTCATTTTTTCGGCAGATTCTGTTATGGGATGAGATGTGCGACAAGAGCATGTCGGAGCTTACAATGGCGCCCAGCCCTTTAGCGCACAGTGCTATTTGTGTGGCAGTATCACTTATCTGATATGGGAATAAAAGTTCAACATGGTGGGCATCCATACAATCTTGGAGCAGCCTGTTAACGACACTTGTAGAATAACTTTTGATGAAAGGCACATGTTCAAATACTTTCAGGTTTGAGACTCCTTTAAGGAGTTCTTTTTTGATTTCCGGAAAGGACTGATTCAGCAGACCTTCTGAGATACATATGCAAAGATTGTCATCACACACATGGATGTAAGATAGATCCTTTTTATAAGGGGGATTGACTCCGAGAAAAAGGTCCACGTATCCTTTTCTTAAGTTATCTTCCAATATCATAGTATCATTGTTAAGAAACAATACTTCAACTTTAGGGAAAAGAGAATTATAAAGGGGCATGATCTCGGGGAGGATAATCTGAGCACGGGAAGCTCCTATTCCTACTGTAAATCGGCCCCTTTCCCCTGTTGCGTGCTGCCGTATGGTTTCGTTTGTGCTGCTTTCGATCACTTTTATTTTTTGAAGGGAATTCATAAGTGATATTCCAGCTTCAGTCAAAGCGAACGGTTTGCGTGTAAAGAGTTTGACTCCATAGTTTTTTTCCAGTCTGTTTATATGATCACTTACACATTGCTGTGAGACAAAGGCTCTCTTAGCAGCTTTGCTTATGCTCAGTTCTTCGGCAACATATAAAAAAATTTCTTGGTTTACTTGCATTTTAACTCCTTCTCGACATTATCCTGTTTTTTACAATTAAAATATATCATATAAACAGTAAAAATAACAAGATAAACCTTGTTATTATAAAGAATATACTTGTTTGAATTTGTGATTTGCAAGGGATATAATTTTAGGGGAATAATATGTCGTTTTAGAAAGGATTGGGCGTTTATGACAGGAAGTAGTAATGTAAGAATTTTAAATGTTGTAAAGATTGCCGGAGTGTTCATCGCATGGGCGATAGGTTCAGGTTCAGTAACCGGACAGGCGTCACTGCAGTATTTTTGCGCGTACGGAGCATGGGGGTTCCTGGGAATAGTTATTGACTGTTTGCTTCATTTATTTTTGCTGCTGGCATTTTTCAGTATCGGACATAAGATGCAGTTTGAAAATCCTCTTGCCATATACACATATTTCAGCGGTGAAAAGATAGGCAAGATTTTTCAGGTGCTTTCTATAATATTACTTTATTCGGCACCTGTAGTAATGATTTCGGGGTTTGGGGCATCTCTTAATCAGCATTTCGGAGTACCTACCCAGGTGGGATCAATTTTGCTGGGAGTACTGTGCCTTATCACTATATTGCTGGGATTGAAAAAACTTGTTAATATAACAGGCAGTATAGGACCTTTCATGATAATGCTTACTATAGCGATTTGTCTGATATATCTTTTTAATAATATAGATGGGCTTTCTGAGGGAATTAAAGAAGCTCCGCAGATAGGGATAGCGAAGATAGCTCCGTACTGGTGGCTTGCAGGATTGTATTATACTACATGTACTCCGTTTCAGTCAGCTCCGTTTTTTGCGGCAACGGCAAAAAATTTCGATGTGAAAGCGGAACTTAAGTATGGAGCTGTATTAGGGGTCATTCTTTACGGTATTACTGATGCAGTAATGGCATGTGCATTGTTTTCCAATATTGAAGTTTTAAGTGAAAAGATGATACCTAATCTTTATATAGCAAATCTTATTTCACCTGCGTTGGGATTTGTATTTATCATAGTTATATTCTTAGCTATTTATTCATCATGTGTACCTGCTATGTTTACACTGTGTGCATCATTTAAGAAAGAAAAGACGCCGGGCTACAATAAATTTGCTGTCTGTCTTGTTACAGCATCTGTACTTTGTTCAATGCTTCTTCCTTTTGACAGACTTCTCGGATTGGTTTACGGTACATATGGGGTGCTGGGAGGAATTCTTGTAATCTTTATTTTTGCAAAACAAATGAGAGACAGAAAAGAGGAAAAGCTTAAAAATGTGTAAGTTTAAAATAGCTTTGATACAGGATGAATGGGATCTCGGTAACAGAGCTGCCAATGTAAAAAAAGCTGAAGAAAAGATTCGTGAGGCTCATAATGGAGGAGCTGATTTCATATGTCTTCCGGAAGGATTCAATACGGGATATTACTGTTTTGATTATCCTGCCATGATGGAAGCAGCAGAAGCTCTTGACGCAGAGACGGTGACTGTCATGAAGAATCTGGCTGAGGAGCTCAGTGTACATATACTTGTGCCTATAATAATGTTAGCGGAGAATGGTATAGTAGAGAATACAGCTATTCTTATAGATGACGAAGGAAAGATGATCGGCAGGTATTCAAAGACTCATCTGGTGGGACAGGAGCAGTTTCATCTTTGCAGCGGAAATGATTTTCCTGTGTTTGACACAAAGTTTGGCAGAGTGGGTATAGTTATATGTTATGACATATGTTTTCCTGAAACGGCACGCCTTCTTGCACTTGAAGGTGCAGATCTGATTCTTTGTCCATCTGCGTGGCGCGGAGGTTCGTATTTTGAGAATTGGCTCAATCAAGCTACAGAAGCTCGAGCGCTTGACAATAATGTGTTTGTTGCTCATGTTAATTATATTGGTGAGCTTCCGGATTCACCTTTCTGCGGACGCAGTCAGGTGGTGAGTCCTATAGGAGAAGTACTCTGCAGGGCTTCTGCAGATGAAGCAGAAATCATATATCAGGATATAGATATGAATTTTGTATATGAAGTAAGAAAAGACAATACTGTATTGTCAGACAGGAGACCCGAGATTTATTCGGGGATATGGAAAAAATAAAAAGGATTTAATGACCGGATCATTGACGTAATGTTCTGGTCATTATTGAAGATGGAGACTATGCTTAACAGAGAATTGACAAATGAAATAATGCAGGGCGCATATGATCTTCATGTCCATTCAGCTCCGTCAGCATTTGATAGGGAGCTCAACGATCTGGAACTTATCATGGAAGCTGACGAAGCGGGAATGGCAGGAGTGATGATAAAGGCCCATTATGGATCTACTGCGCCGAGAGCCGCCCTTATCAACAGTATAAGCGGATGTACGGCCAAAGCTTATGGGGGGCTTGTTCTTAATTATCCTGTCGGCGGATTAAATCCATATGCCGTAATTGATTCGTTGCGTATGGGAGCATCTGTTGTATGGATGCCTACGAGAGATTCGGCGAACTGTCTCTCATATGGACTAATGCCGGGAGATTTCTTTACAAGGCCCGGTATTTCAGTACTTGATGAAGCCGGAAAGCTTAAGAATGAGGTATATGAAATACTGGACATAGTAGGAGAAAGTGGTGCTTTCATGGCAACAGGACATCTCAGTCCTGAAGAAAGCATCATATTATGCAGAGAAGGGCGGAAAAGAAGGGTTAATATGATATTGACTCATCCGGAATGGCAGAGAACTGTCATAGATACGGAAATACAGGCCGAATTAGCAAAACTCGGAGTATTGATAGAGAAAAATTGGATAAATATTGCCGAATACTCTGTATCGGTTGAAAAGATGGCAGAGAATATAAGAGCGGCAGGCCCGGAGAATGTTTTTCTTGCCACTGACAGAGGACAGAAAGGTTTTGAACATCCTGTAGAAGCTATGAGACTCTTTATAGCCAATCTTTTACAGCAAGGGTTTAAAAGATCTGAAATAGAGATGATGACTCATGAGGTTCCTGAAAGGATCGTAAAAGGAAAATGAGATGGTAATGTAGAAAACCGGAGGGATAAAAATTGAAAGAATCAAAATTTCAATACAGTAAATATAAAAGCGGAGAACTCGTAAACGGAATAGAAAGAGCTGCCCACAGAGCGCTACTTTACAGCACTGGTCTTGATGAAGAGGACTTGCGAAAGCCTCTTGTAGCTGTTGTAAATTCATTTACGGAAATGGTTCCAGGACACATACACTTGAGGGAACTGGCTGAACATGTAAAGAACGGTATATGGGAAGCAGGAGGGGTTCCCAGAGAGTTCAGCACCATAGCCTTATGTGATGGCATATGTCAGGGACATAAGGGCATGAGTTATCCGCTTCCAAGCAGAGAAAACATTGCCGATGCAGTGGAAATGATGATAGAGGCTCATCATTTTGACGCCATGGTAATGCTTCCGGGCTGTGATAAAATAGTCCCGGGAATGATTATGGCGGCGGCCAGAGTGGATATTCCTACAGTGATAATTCCGGGAGGCCCTATGCTTAACGGAAGTTACAAGGATAAGGAAATAATTACTCTCACTGATATGAGAGAGTTTATAGGGCAGACACAGACAGGAAAAATGTCTGAGGAAGATTTACTGAATATAGAGAAGCGTGCGCTGCCAACTTATGGTACTTGCGCTATGCTGGGAACGGCCAATTCCATGAGTTGTCTGGCAGAAGTCTTAGGCCTGGCGCTGCCCAATTCATGTACAGCTCCTGCTGTTTCCGCAGAAAAAAGAAGATTTGCGAAAAAATCGGGAAAACGTGCAGTAGAGATGATAAAAGAGAATCTCACTGTGAGGAAGATATTGACAAGAGAAGCTTTGCTAAACGGAATAAGCGCTGTAATGGCTATGGGCTCATCTACTAATACAGTGCTTCATCTGATGTCTATTGCAAATGAGGCTGGGATTTCTCTGTCCCTTAGAGACTTTGATGAAGTAAGTAAGAAAGTTCCTTATATATGCAACCTGAAGCCTTCCGGCAAATATCCCGTGCAGGAGCTTCACGAGAGGGGCGGACTGCCTGTAGTACTTAAGGCTATAGAGAAACAGCTGTGTGATGGACATATGACGGTAACGGGAAAAACAATTAAGGAAAATATCAAGGATGTGAAGATTGTAGAAGATGACCTTATTTATCCTATAGATAAGCCTAAGAATCGAGATGGCGGTATAGCCGTACTTTACGGAAGCTTGGCGCCGAACGGTGCTGTTGTTAAAAAATCGGGAGTTAAGCCTTCCATGTATCAGTTTACGGGAAGAGCGAGGGTATTTCATTCCATGGAAGATGCCAGCGCCGCAGTATCAGGGGATCAGATAAAAGAAGGCGATGTAATAGTAATAAGATATGAAGGGCCTAAAGGCGGTCCGGGAATGAGAGAAATGCACATGACCACATCTCTTATAGTAGGCAGAGGAATGGATGAAAGCTGTGCATTAGTAACAGACGGACGTTTTTCAGGCTCCACAAGAGGTCCATGCATAGGACATATATCTCCGGAAGCAGCCGCAGGAGGACCTATCGCAGCTGTAGAAGATGGAGACCGAATAATTATTGACATACCTGCAGGAAGGCTTGATCTTGACGTTCCCGATGAAGTTATACAGGACAGACTCAAACACGTTAAGCCATGTGAGAAGGAAGCTACCCCTGCACTCCGAAAGTATGCTGCTCTTGTGTCATCGGCAGATAAGGGCGCAGTGCTTGAAATTCCGAAAAAATAAATTTTATGGAGGATAAGATGATAACTAAAGATTTGATATTTTATAGTAATTGCTATAAGCTTGCTGCCGTGCTTTACCTTCCTGATAATTATGAAGAAGGTAGAGCTCTTCCTTGTATAATACCTAATTCGGGATATATGGGACTTAATGAGATTTATCCTGCATTATTTGCGAGAGCGTTGACTGCCAGAGGGTATGCATGCTTTGGGTTTGATTATAGAGGCTTTTTAGACAATGAGGGACCGGCCGGCGTCTGCAAACTGGATGAACAGGTTGAGGACATAAGAAATGCGGTTACCTTTGCCGGAACTCTTGATGAAATTGATGCAGAAAGAATAGGCTTGTTAGGCTGGGGGATGGCCGGGGGATTAGTGGCTGAAGTTGCTGAGAAAGATGACAGAGTAAAAGCAGTTGCTGCACTGAATGGGTTTTACTGTGGCAGACGATGGATGAAAACTGTATTTACACGGGAAGAATTTTCCGCGATGGAAAAGGAGATAGAGGCGGAGAGAATTAGATTGGTATGCAGCGGTGTCAGAAAATATGATGATCCTTTCCATTTTTATCCTTTGGATAATGATACTGATGGGGTGGTAAGAGAAGATTTGTATTCTCATAGTGGTTACGGTCAGGAAATATCTCTTGAAATAGGACAGTCAATAATGGAATTTGACTGTGAAAAGAATATCCGAGATATCAAAGTTCCTGTATTTGTGGGTCATGGAAAGGGCAACAGACTGCATCCTATCTCAGAATCTTATAATTTTTATGATAAGCTTATTTGTAAAAAAGAAATGTTTGAAATAGATGGAAAGCACAATGATTTTATGTTTGATGACAATCCGGTTTTTCATGATTTGAACGATCGTCTTGCAAGATTTTTTGAATGTATGTAATAAATAATATTTTAAATGGCTTTGGAGGTATATTTTATTGCTGAAGTCATTTTTAGTATTAAATTTGAATTTTGATGATCTTAAGGTTATTCTTCAGCAATCACATAAAACCTCTTACAGCATATTTGTAATGTAGGAGGTTTTATTATGAAAAAAGAAGTATCAAGGTCGATCATCAGACTGATCGTAGCATCCTTTTTATTGATAAATGCTATTCTTACAGCAAAGGGTATAAATCCTATACCATTTGATGAATCTACTTTTACTGAGATCGCAACACAGATCGCAGCCGGTATCGGCTGTATATGGGTGTGGTGGAAGAATAACAATGTGACTAAAAGTGCTCAGTATGCTCAGGAATCGCTGAAGGTTTTAAAAGAAAAACATGTGGATGACGGCGAGGCAGGTGTAAATGAGAGTGATGAAGATATAGAAACGGAGGAGTAGCCATGTTGACCATAAGACAATATCAAAGTAATTTAAAACATTATTATGGCTACTATTCAGGAGCTGTGGATGGTATAAGGGGAGCCGGAACTATTGCGGCGATAAAAGCCTTTCAGAGAGGGCACAGTGTTTATGCCGATGGCATTTACGGCGTCAATACGAATGCTAAAATGGTATCGGTAATAAAATCGCTGCAGGGTAAATTAAGCGTGACACGTGACGGTATCATCGGGAATAACACTATCGCTGCAATAAAGGCGACACAGAAAAAATACGGTCTTACGGTGGATGGCATAGCAGGTACGAAGACGATGGCAAAGCTTAACGGAGGAAGTTCGGGGTCATCCGGTTCCGGTTCCGGAACATGGAACGGCTCTTCTCATTTCAGTAAAACAGAATTTAAGTGTAAGTGCGGCGGCCGGTATTGTAATGGATATCCGGCTACTGTAAGTACAAAACTTATCAATATTCTGGAATCACTGAGAGCCTATTATGGAAAACCGATAACCATCACATCAGGACTCAGATGCGCAAGGCATAATGCTAATGTGGGAGGGGTTTCGAATTCCGCTCATAAATATGGCAGGGCTGCCGATATTTATATACCCGGTATATGCAGTACTGCAGCCGGACGAAGGCAGGTTGTATCTAAGGCGTATTCTCTGGGAGCCGCTTACTCTTATGCTAATACAAAAGGAATGGGTAATGTAGTGCATATCAATGTTTGATTATAAGCCCCTGGAATGTGAAGACATGACAGGGGCTTTTCGTATTATAAATGATGTTTTCAGTATTTCACTATTTGATTGTTTACCTGCAGTGTAGTATTATTATATGAGAAAAGATGCTTTTCAGCATAGGGAGGTGTTGTGATGCAGGAATCAGTATCCAGCGGACAGAAACGGTTGGAAGCTTATGTTGACAGAACTCTTAAAGAGAATAATATGGAGCAGAAGGATAGTATAAATGGCATGATGCAGGCTAGAAAAGTAAGCTGTTCTTTTGAAGAAAAATCTGTTACATTCGGTTTTCCTGTTCGCAGATGGCAGGTGAACAGAGTAGGGCAGCTCCATGGAGGTATGATATGCACAGCTTTTGACTTTACGATAGCTTTTCTTGCCAGATTTTATGCCGGTAAGAATTTTACGCCGACAGTCAGTCTGGATGTGAAGTATATAAGGCCTGTGGAGGTGGGAGATGTTATGCTTGTTAAAGCGAAAGTAACATCTGCAGGAAGGCGGATAACACAGCTCGTATGTGAGGCAGTAAGCCAGAATACCGGTAAACTGGTAGCCACAGGAGCATCTGTATATATGAATGTAGATACCGTAGAAGAAAGACAGATTTGATTTTTCGGTAAAAATTTACATAATGCATAAAAAGCATATGAATAGTGTTGCATAAACATTAATAACAGTGTATAATTATTTATCAGTGACAAGATTGCTATTTATCGAATGTGTAAGGAGATTAGACATAGTATCATGATTAAAACGATTGAAAAAATGGAAGGGTTAATTTACTTGGAAGACGGGACCGTGTTTAAGGGAACAGGTTTTGGATTTAAAGGAACTGCTGTTGGAGAACTTGTCTTTAATACAGCGATGACAGGATATCAGAAGATATTGACAGACCCATCGTATAAAGGACAGATAATAAATATGACATATCCGCTTATAGGCAATTACGGTATCAGCTCTGTAGATAATGAATCAGAAAAGGTACATGCCTTTGGTGTAGTTGTGAAGGATCTATGTGATATGCCGTCTAACAGCAATAGTATAATGACTATAGACAAATGGCTCAGAGATATGGGAGTGCCGGGCGTGTTCGGTGTAGATACGAGACAGATAACTAAGAAAATAAGAAATAAGGGAACTGTTAAATGTGTCATCAGTACCGAAGGTATATCCATAAGTGAAGCTGCTGAAATATGTGACAGAGGTCAGATCAGAGGAGACTGGATGAAAGAAGCAGCCGTAAAGGAAAAAACTGTAATGAAATCCCTTTCTGATTCTGATGAAAAACCTCTCAGTGTAGCGGTCATAGATTTTGGTGTCAAAGGCAATATCCTTACATGTCTCAGAGAAAGAAACTGCGAACTTACATTGTATCCTTACGGAACTTTAGCGGAACAGATTCTTGCAGGCAAGCCTGACGGAATATTTCTTACTAATGGACCGGGGGATCCGGAAAAAGCTGAGGAAGCTATAGAAGAAGTCAGACATCTTATAAATATGAGCGGTATACCTATGTTCGGCATATGCATGGGGCATCAGGTTCTTGCCATTGCTCTGGGCGGTAAGACATATAAACTTAAATACGGGCACAGAGGCGGTAACCATGGTGTATTCGACAAGAATACTAAACGTTCTTACATAACATCGCAAAACCACGGATATGCAGTTCAGTATGAGAGTATAATTCTTAAAGGAATGGAGATAACACATCTGAACCTTAATGACGGCACTGTAGAAGGAATGGAACACAGAGATCTGCCTATATTTTCTGTCCAGTTCCACCCGGAGGCATCACCGGGACCTAATGATACAGGTTATCTGTTTGATAAATTTATTGCAATGATGAAGGAGGACAAAAACAATGCCTAAGAAGTCATATCTGAAAAAAATACTTATAATAGGCTCCGGTCCAATCGTCATCGGTCAGGCTGCGGAGTTTGACTACGCAGGAACTCAGGCATGCAAAGCCATAAGAGAAGAAGGAATAGAGACGATACTTGTTAACAGCAATCCTGCGACTATAATGACAGACAAGGGTATTGCTGATAAGGTATATATGGAGCCGCTTACAGAGGAAGCTCTTGAGCAGATTTTAGAGAAGGAAAAACCTGACGGCATGCTGGCAGGTTTCGGAGGCCAGACCGGACTGAATCTGGCGATGGAGCTTGAGAGGAAAGGAATCCTTGAAAAACATGGAACAGCTCTGTTGGGAGTCAATAGGGAAAGTATAAGAAAAGCCGAAGATAGAGAAGAATTCAAATCTCTTATGCAGGAAATCGGAGAGCCTATCCCCAGCAGTGTTATAGCGACATCTATGGATGAGTGTTATGAATTTGTTAAGCAAGAAGGTTATCCTGTAATAATAAGACCCGCCTATACGCTGGGGGGAACAGGCGGCGGTATCGCTGAAAATAAAAAAGAATTAGAGCTTTTGTGTATGAAAGGCATGGAAAACAGCGCTATCGGCCAGATTCTGCTGGAAAAATCCGTAGCAGGGTGGAAGGAGATAGAGTATGAGGTGATAAGGGACAGCCGTGACAACTGTATAATAATATGCAGTATGGAAAACCTTGACCCTGTCGGCGTACATACAGGTGACAGCATTGTTGTAGCTCCAACACAGACTTTAAGAGATGCTGAGTATCAGATGCTTAGAGATGCATCCATAAAAATAATCAGAAACCTCCAGATAGAAGGAGGCTGTAATGTACAGTTTGCTCTTGATCCTGATACAGGTAAGTATATAGTAATAGAAGTAAATCCGAGAGTAAGTCGTTCATCAGCGTTGGCATCTAAGGCGGCAGGATATCCGATAGCCAAGATAGCTGCCAAGATTGCTATAGGATATAATTTAGATGAGCTCTCAAACTATGTGACACAGACGACGAGCGCATGCTTTGAGCCTACTTTAGACTATGTTGTTGTTAAATTTCCTAAATGGCCTTTCGACAAGTTCAGAACTGCTTCCAGGAAGCTGGGAACACAGATGAAAGCCACGGGAGAAGTGATGTCCATAGATAGAACATTTGAAAGCGCATTGCTGAAAGCGCTTACTTCTATAGAGATCAAATGTGATGGTCTTCATATTCCTTTTGTAACAGGGCTTGATGATGAAAAACTCATAGAAAAACTTAAAGCATGTGATGATGAAAGAATCTTCTGTATTGCGGAAGTTATGAGAAGGAAGCTTATAGAAGTCGAAGGCCTTTATAGTTTGACAAAGATAGACAGATGGTTTCTAAATAAGATAAAGGGTATAATAGATCTGGAAGAAAAGCTTCAGGAAGGACCTCTTACAAAAGAGCTGGTATATGAGGCAGAAGCCAGAGGGTTCACAGATACGGATATAATAACACTTTCAGGGATTTCAAGAGATGTGCTTCAGGATATAAGGGTATACAACGATATATACCCTGTATATAAGATGGTAGATACATGCGGAGGTGAATTTGACGCTCTCACCCCATATTATTATTCCTGCTATGATGAAGAAGATGAAAGTGTAAGAAGCCCTGAAGAAAAGATTTTGGTGATAGGATCCGGGCCTATAAGGATAGGTCAGGGAATAGAATTCGATTATTGCTGCGTGCAAGGAGTCTGGGCTATCAAGGAACTTGGATATGAAGCTATCATTATGAACAACAATCCGGAGACTGTGAGTACAGATTTTGATACATCGGACAAGCTTTATTTTGAATCGCTTCATATAGATAATGTGATGAATGTAATAAAACGAGAGCGTCCATATGGTGTGATACTGCAATTTGGCGGGCAGACATCGCTGAATCTGGCAGAAAAACTTAACAGCAGAAGCATAAATATTCTGGGAACATCATATAAAAATATAGACCTGGCAGAAGACAGAGAAAAGTTCTGTGAGCTTTTGGATGATCTGGAGATAGCAGTGCCTGAGGGTGTAGCTGTGACAAATCAGGAAGATGCCTTTGCTGCTGTGAGAAAGCTTGGTTATCCTCTGGTGGTAAGGCCATCATATGTAATTGGCGGTCGTGCTATGCAGGTAGTTTATAATGATGTGGAGCTTAAGAGATATCTTAAAGAAGCAGTGTCACTTTCTACAGAACATCCGGTGCTTATTGACCAATATATACAGGGAAAAGAGATAGAGGTTGATGCTATAGCTGACGGAGAGGATATATTAATACCGGGGATAATGGAGCACGTTGAAAGAGCAGGGGTTCATTCGGGAGACAGTATTTCCGTATATCCTAATTATTCTCTTTCCGAGGAAGTGGAAAATACGCTGCTGGATTATACAAAGAGAATCTCTAAAGCGTTAAATGTAGTAGGTCTTGTGAATATCCAGTATGCTTATGACGGGAAGAAAATCTATGTTATAGAAGTAAACCCGAGGGCTTCGCGTACAGTTCCTATTTTGAGCAAGGTAACAAGAGTGCCTATGGTAAAGCTGGCAGTAGCCGCTATGTTGGGGCATAAGCTGAAAGATAGTCAGTACGGTACAGGACTTTATAAAAAAACTGAAGAATTTGCAGTAAAGGTTCCTGTATTTTCCAGCGCAAAGTTGACAGATATGGATATAGCGCTGGGGCCTGAGATGAAATCAACAGGTGAGGTGCTGGGAATAGATAAGAATTTGGAAAAAGCAATTTATAAAGGATTCTTAGGAGCAGGAATGGATATTCCGACGGAAGGCAATATTTTTGTTACGCTTAGAGAATCAGAACAGAACACATATACGGCAGATATACTTAAAGAGTATGGAGAGGCCGGATTTAAATTGTATGCTACAGATGATACGATAGATTTCATGAATGCTCACGATATTCCGGTGGAGGCTATGAACTATGATACGGCTGAGAAATGGATAATGAACCATGACAGCAGCAGCGGCGAGAATATTTCTCTCGTAATAAATCTGCCGACAGTTGCCAACAGAAAGGAAAACGACAGTTTCCCGGTAAGAAGAAAAGCCATTGAAAGAGGCATATCCGTAATGACATGTATGGATACTGCAAGAGTTTTCCTAAAAGCAATAAAACTGAAGCAGAAAGAGATCAGACTGGATTACAATACGCTGGATTGACGCTGAGGAAAAGTAACAAGAATATTTTTCGGTATTTATACTGGAAATCAACATAATTCTCTGGTATTATTAATAAGTTACTAATATACGCTTTAATAGTAGCATTGGAGGAATGAAAAAATGATATTACTTTTCTTAGCATTGATATTCGGAATAGCTGTAATGATATTTATGATTGCTAGTATGATCAGAGGCAGGAATAAAGAAAACAGTAAACTGGTAAATATATTGAAAGTTATAGTTACCATTGAAGCGATCGTGTTTATAGTGATATTTGTGATAGTGATCATAAAGACGATGGCAACATGATAAAAGTTTGAAGATTAAGAGATATAAGTAAAGGGCTGATGGTGAATCAGCCCTTTTTAAACGGATTTAATCGGATATTAAATTTTGAGGAGAAGGATAGATGAATGAAATAAAACATGCTATTAAATGGGTCTGCTTCTGGATGGCTATGGCTGCTTTATGCTGTACAGCTGTATGGATGTTTATGGGAAGTAAAAGCGGGCTTGAATTTGCTGCAGGATATCTTATAGAGCTGAGTCTCAGTGTAGATAATCTGTTTGTATTCATGTCTATCTTTATGGCGTTTGGCATAAAAGAAGAAGCCCAGCACAGGGTTTTGAGCTGGGGCATAATGGGAGCAATAGTACTGAGGTTTCTGTTTATTTTCTTCGGGCTTAAGATAGTTACATCATTTGGGTGGATACTTTACATATTTGGAGCTATACTCATAATAAACGGAATAAAAATGCTTGCCGGCAAAGAGGAAGAGATAAAGCCTCAGGACAGCAGAATCATAAAAATCGTAGGAAAGATTCTTCCAATGACTGAAGGTTTCAAAGGGAAAAAATTTATGGTTAGAGTTAAGGGGAGACGTGTTTTTACTCCACTGTTTGCGATACTTTGCCTCGTGGAATGCTCAGATATAATTTTTGCGATAGATTCAGTTCCGGCTGTATTTTCTGTTTCTACTAATCTGCTGATTGTATATACATCAAATATATTTGCCATATTGGGACTAAGGCAGATGTATTTTGTACTGGAACATCTTCAGGAACGTTTTCAGTATGTTAAATATGGGGTTGGTATAATACTTATGTTTACAGGAATAAAGCTTCTTGCGGTGATTATTGGGCTGCATATTTCCACCGTATTATCCATCTGTATTATTTTCTTTGTGATCATATGGAGTGTAATACTGTCCATGCTGATCTCCGGCAGACAAAACAGGATATAAGAAATAATAAGTAAAAGCATTATATATCACGTATGCGGAATACAGAGGTCTCCTTATCTTTACGAGCATCAGCTCTTATGCTGCGGAGTTCTACGAGAGTTTCTGTGATTTCGCTTATAATACAGGAGAGCTCTTCTTCTATAGAATAGTAAAAGAGACGATGACTTTCTTCTACATGTCCGGTATTTCTGATATCATTCATCAGAGTTTTTTCTAAAGTATTAAGAATGCCGTAAGCCGTTATTTCTATAGTGTCATTTGATATGGATACTACAGTATCTCTCGGACCGCGTCCGGATCTGAGTTTCAATGTTTTTATGAAAGCTTTTCTGATGCTCTCTTCTGTTTCATTTTTTTTGTCAAATTTGAAACAGAGAGTTGTCGAAGATTGTTCTTTGTTGTATAGAATGGATTCACCTATTCTGTACAGTTTTTCTTCAAACGCTTCCATATCTATGGGTTTGACTATATAATTTTCTATATCTAAATCGACAGCTTCAAGTATTGTACTTACATCTGCGACTGATGATGTGATTAGAAATCTGCATGATGAATTCGTTTCCCGTACTTTTTTTATCATCTCCAGACCGCCCATTCCGGGAAGAAGTATGTCTACAATAGCTATGTCCGGATTATATTTGCTGAATAGTTCGATCCCTTTCTCGGCATTTTCGGCAAGGAGAACTTTGCCAAAACGTCTTTTCAGAAATCGTTCTATGCTTGAACGTGTATTATCATTATCTTCGATATAAATTACTTTGAGGGTTTTAAATGTATTCATGATTTTGTTCTGAATGACCCGGTGCGATCATTCTTTCCTTTCTTTTATAGATATGGTGAATGTCACACCATTCTTATTATTGACAAATGATATGCGCCCATTGAAATGGTTTTCTATTATCTGCTTGACCATATAGAGGCCTATACCGGTTCCTCCTTCTTTTTCTTTTGTGGAATAATACGGCAGAAAAATTTTCTCACTATCCTCTTTAGGTATGTTTTTTCCGCTG
Organism: Lentihominibacter sp.; assembly: GCF_046951855.1. Lineage (NCBI taxonomy): Bacteria > Bacillati > Bacillota > Clostridia > Peptostreptococcales > Anaerovoracaceae > Lentihominibacter > Lentihominibacter sp. The sequence continues at coordinate 15,243 of NZ_JBKTXS010000005.1, forward strand.
TTGAAGATATTAAGGGAGATATGTGTGGTCTCTGCTGTATTTTTGATTTCTGAAGAAATTTTTATTATACCGGGTGTTATTTTTGAGGAAATAACAGAGTCTCGGGCATTTTCCAGTATATTAAAGATACATTGTATGAATTCATTTCTGTAGTTGGTTATGGATATATCATCTGCTACATCATTTATTATATTCACCTGGTTTATTACCAGATTTTCATTCATTATGGAAAGCGCTTTATCGACACTGTCTTTCAAAAAAAATTGCTCTTTGCGCCTGTCCGGCTTGAGAAAATCAGCAAAGTCTGTTATGGTACCGGACATGATGGAAACATTTTCACGTATCTTAGCCTGATACTCATTGAAACGGTCAGATGTCAGCTCATCTGAATAATAATCATCCTTCATGTTGGAAATATCTATATTAATGTTGTTCAGAGGCTGTTTGCACTGATGCGCTATATTGCCTATCATTTCTCCCAGTTTTGCCTGTCGGGACTGGTTAATAAGAAGTATTTCATTTTGCTGGGCAGATTCTATGACTGGATCGTAATATCGTTTTATGAGTATGATGGTCATGATTATGATTATAAGTATTGTCATAAGCATGGTTATCATTAAAGTTCTTCGTGTTTCATTGGCGGATGTCATAACAGTTGCTGATGTTTGCGTTGTGGCTAGAATCCATCCATTATTCAGTGTCGTATATGCGGCTATATGTTTTTTACCGTCAGAAGCCTTATACCAGATAGGAGAATCTTCAGGAAAAGATTTTTGTATCTGGGAAGAGAGTGAGGAATAATGTTTCATAGGATCTTCAATATCTTCACTTGATGCACAGTAGTTCATATTTCCGTCGAAAAGGACTATCTGACTGTCGCTGTATATTTTCATGAATTTAAGAATATCATCGATTTCAGTCATGAGCATATCAGAGCCTACTATTCCTATAAGGTTGCCGTCATAGTCATATACCGATTTAGTGTGAGTGGCCATATACTCATTCAAGGAACTTTCATAATCTAAGGCTCCCCAATATTCACCGTTTTTTATAGCATCATAGTAATAATCTACCCGTGGATTGCCTTTGATAAGCCAGCTGGGAGCAAGTGAGCGTGCGTCTATATAATTGACAGTACCATCTTTGTAGGCATACCATACCTCTTCCATACCAGAATGAAGGTCTGGAGAAAATGTTACATATATTCCGGATATGTGTTCCGTTTTTTTCAATGAGTGTTTTATTATATTTCCTGTCTGATTCTTCAGCTGCAGGAAGGTATCGTAGTTATGAATATAATCTTTACCGGAAAATGTGACTTGGACGGTAGAATGAAGCATGTTTATCAGATTTGACATGCTGTTGAATACCATATCCAGATCAGTTCCTGCACTTCTGATGGCATACTCTGTCTTATCTTCAGCTTCTATCTCAAAAGCTTGCTGATTCCGGAAAAGACCGATGATCTCTACAGGCAGAGCGATGAGAAGCGCACTCAGTATTATTAAAATGATTACACGTGTGAATGGTTTTTTCATTTCGAGATACGTTCTCCAATCTTCTTGACAACTGCATTTCAAGATAAATGATATCATCTTTTGGAAAGTTTAACTACTGTTGTCAATAAATTTTTAAAAATTTAAAATTTATTGACATATCTAAAGATTTATAGTACTATTTTTTTATGAAGGATTGCAGACTATTGTATAGGAGGCGATGCTTTAAGGTTTGGATATGAAAGTTGAGAGACTAAGAAGGAATTGCAGTTATATTGCTTTTTATGGATCAACGCATTGTTTTGCGTTGATCTTTTTGTTTTTATCATTATATTTTAAGGAGGGAAAAATGAAGAAACTTTTAACCTATTTGCCGCTTACGCTTTTAATGGCGTTTGTAATGATGATGGCAACATCTTGTTCAAAGACCAGTGATCTTTCTATGCAGGAAGATATTGACAAGATGCTGGAATTTACAGCTGATGCTACAGATGAGGCTGAAGATGTTGCCTATAAGCTGGCATATGATGAGGAACTATGGGATGATTCCACTGGATTCAGAACGGCAGGGTCTGATGCGGAACACCGAGCGGCAGATTATCTGGCAGAAGAATTTGAAAAAATAGGCCTTTCAGATGTGAAGAAAGAGCCTGTAACAGTGGATAAATGGCAGTTTAATGAGGCTTATATGAATATCAGCTACAGTGATAAGAATGGACAGAAGAAAGAACTTAATATTGATGATATGGTATCTTATGCTGCTCAGGGAACAAAACAGCTTGGCGGAGATTACAGTAGTCTTGGGATTGTTGATATGGGGACAGGTACCGAAGCGGAGTATCAGGCCTATTATGAAGAGAACGATTGTACTGATATGTCAGGGAAAATTGTTCTCGTAGGTGTAGATCAGTGGAATGAAGTTTGGATAGACGGTCCATATATGGAAGCTGCTGTTCAAGGCGCTGAAGCGATAGTAAGTTACTCTGTTGGAGGTTATGCTCAGTATGATGAGGATACTATCAATATACAGGATATATGCGCCCCTGATATGAAGATGCCATGTACATCCATATCTAAGAATGAGGCTGAAAAGATACAGAAGATTTTAAAATCAGGAAAGAATATATCGGCAGAGCTTTATGTAGACAATGAGGTAGGAAGCCAAAACGGAACAAGCTATAATGTCACAGGAACTATAAAAGGAACAGAAAATACAGGGCAGAGGATAATAGTTGCCGGCCACTATGATAAATATTTTTACGGATTCGAGGATGACTGCACAGCTGTAGGTCTTGCAACAGGTATAGCCAAGGCTATTATAGACTCAGGCTATCAGCCGGCAAATGATATAGTATTCATAGCCCATGGAGCTGAGGAGTGGGGACGTTTTGACACTTCCACCGATTGGGCTATAGGTTCATGGGAAATGATTACGACAGCTCATCCCCAGTGGCAGGGAAGTACATTGGCCCTGATCAATTTTGAAATGCCAAGTGTGGATAGTTTCAACGATGTAGGTATTATGCGTACTTCTTATGAGTTGGGGGAGATAGGAAATACACTGTTCTCATCAGGCCTTATAAATGAAGTGGATTCTTTTTATAAGGATGGTGTAGAGGTTAAAAATGATGATCAGGAATTGCCGAGAACGGACTGCATATCATATCAGTTTAACGGGGTTCCCGCATTTATGCCAAGACAGGAGGATAAAACCGAATGGTCTCAGAACAGATATCATACTCCTAAAGATGATGATAATGTAGATGATGACAAAGGGGATGGAGTTCACAGCAAGGAACTTCTTGAGTATCAGCTGTCTTTGTATTCGGCCCTTGCTATGTATATTGACGGAACACCTGCTCTGGCACTTGACTTCAACAGCAGATGTGATGATTTTGAAGCAGCTATAGAGGATACAGAAAAATATGCTTCAAAAGAATCAGTAGCTGCATATAAAGATGCTCTTGAAGAACTCAGAGAATCTGCACAAGAAAATCTTGCTGCGGCAAAAGATATAAATTCTGATTATGAGAAAGCTTATAGAGAAGATGATAAGGAGGCTATGAAAGCAGCGAGAGAAAAAGGGACAGAGCACAACACTAAAGCCCTGGCTGCATTCAAATATGTTCAGGATCAGTTTATGGGGCTGGCAGATTATGGCGATATAGAACTGCATCATAAAGGACTGCAAAATAATCTTGACCTTTATACAGGAGTTGTGGATGCTATAAGTGACGGTGAAATAACAGAAGATGACGTATGGCTTGCTTCAGAAATAAACGGATATTATGAATATTATGCTTATCTTTACAGTGATGAGGTATGTGCGCTTTCCAACGGACTGTTGATGAACGATAAAGTGGAAAGTAATTGGGGAAGCAATAAGATGACACTTGCTATAAAAGATTCGTGGAAAACAACGAAAAATATGTATGCCAAATGGAATGAAGGTGTTACAGATCCGGCAGCTTATGAAGGATTTGCAGAAGAATATAAGGGATATATTGATATTCTGAAAGCAGATCTTCAGGAGTTTGTAAATAGTGAGACTGAGGCTATGAAACAGCTGAAGGATATGATATAAAAGAATAGTATATAAGAAAAACAGCGGACTGCTTCATAGACAGCCGCTGTTTTATCTTTCTGATGTTTATGGCGTACATAGTGGTATTGTTAAATGCAAAGTCATTCATTTTTTGAAAATAGAGTCTCTGAATTTTCTTAAAACCTGTCGCTGTAATTCAGCAGATTTCTTATGAATCCTGCCTGGGGAGGCTTCTTGTTCCCCATTATGGTGGAATAGTATACAATAGAGGCATCAAAACTATCTTTGCTTGTTCTGATTATAGCATATGATCCGCTGCTGCCGTCCCTGGGAAGTGTAAGACTGCCGGGATTAATGAGATATATACCTTGTTCATGTTCTATAAGCGCTTTGTGGGTATGGCCAAAGACTACAGCTTTACATTGATTCTCCATTGCTTTGTACATAAGAGTATTCAACTGGTATTTGACGTTTTCCATGTGTCCGTGTGTGATCATGATTTTTCCGTATTCTGTGTCAAATGTTTTAAAGTCATTCCTGCTGTATCCGCCGTCACAGTTTCCTTTCACTGCTAAAACAGGAACCTTAAGTTCTCTTTCCAGTTTGTTTCCGTCTGATATAAAATCCCCTGCATGTATTATAAGATCTATATCGGTGAGTTTAGGCCATATATCTCTTATTTTATTGAGTTTTCCGTGTGTATCACTGATAACTAAAATTTTCATAAATTAAGTTTATCATAATTAAGTATCATTGACTATACTTTAATTTTAAAGTAAAATGAAAAATAAGATAAAATAGGAAAGATTTGGTCATCATATGTCAGAAAATAAAAAAACAATAAAAACAGACGGTCAGGATCTGGCTGAAAAAGCTGAAGAAATTAAGAAATCGGGAGTTACTGACGTCATTATAACTGTAAACACTTTCAATCATACCAGATATAAAAAAACAAACGGAGGAAAAGAGCTGCAGCCGGTAATAGACGGACTGAATTGCGCTGTAGGTCAGAAGCTTAATATAAGATTGGATGTAGCTATAGAAGAAGGTTTTAATGATGATGAAATCTTGGATTTTTTGCAGCTTACATTCCAGCATAAATTTGATATCGTATTTCTTCCTACCATAAGCTATGATTTTTTAAAGAGCAAAATGCCTGCGTTGAAGAAGCTCGAAGGGGATTTTGGCGAGATTGAAATGTATAAATATCCGGTATCAGTAGGAAGAATCGGATTCTTGAAAGGTCAGGAGTAAAATATATGCATGAAAAGCTATATGATATGAAAAAGGAATTGACAGGACTGCTTAAACAAGACAGGCTTTTGAAGTCTGCCGTAAGGGAAGTCAATAAGATAGATATGATCAAAGGCTCTCTTATTGTAAGAAATCCAAGGCATGATAAGATCGCAGTAGATGAGATACTTAAAGGAGACCTCCAAAGAGATGTTCCTGTCAAGGACTATGTGTTTATGGAGAATTTCTGCAAAGTCATAAATGTTGCATATAACTGTTTGGAAATGGGAAATTATCTTGATAAATATTTTCTTATAAGCGCCTATAGGATACTTATAGAGGATGAAAGCGGATATTTCAGAAAAACCAATCCTGTGGTATATTCGTATAATCATGTACCGACGCATGCTCTGGATATAGAGGAGAAGCTTGACGATGCTCTAAGACGTGTTTACAGTCTTGAAGCCGGAAATAATGTGATTCTTAAGGCTATGTATATTCATAATAAGCTGATAGAGATATATCCATTCAGCCAATATAGCGGTGAATTGGCTGTATTTGCTATGAATTATTATCTGATGGAAAACGGTCTTGCTCCGATAAATATGCCTATCTCAAGAGAAGACTATTTTAATATTGTAGGTGATTGCCTTAAAGGTCATCGGCAGGAAGAATTTTATAATTTCCTGTGTAGGGCTGTTTATGATAAGATGCAGGGAACGATAGATGCCTGCAGAGAATATCTTAAGAACCAGAATGCTTGATCATTCCGGAAATGATATGATTATAAAAAGTTTAGAGTCGCGGTATTCAGATTTTATACTGCCTCCCATCTGTTCTGTCAGCAGTTTGGCTATAGAAAGGCCGAGTCCTGTTGAATTTCTGTCTGTTTCAACCGTATAAAAACGATCGAAGAGCTGACCTGCAGCTACGGTATTCATGTTAGGAGCATTATTGGAAAATATGATGG
>NZ_JBKTXS010000005.1:21496-64016 GCF_046951855.1 Lentihominibacter sp.
GTCTTCATTCATACGGATATTAAAATCATCAGCGCTGTATTTCAGCGCATTACTTATTATATTATTAAAAATACGTGTAACAGCTGAAGGGTCAAGAATTCTGTAAATTGGTCTATCAGGAAGACGAATATCAGGAACAATCCCTTTTTGCTGTATAGATGCATAAAAGGATACAAGGCTTTCCTCCAGGAGGCTGCGTATATCAGTCTTTTCGTTGGAAAATTCTTGTATGGAAACTGCTATAGAATATCTGAATAGTTCTTCCATGAGTTTTTTTAAAGCATCTGCTCTGTTTTCAACCTGAGCAATATATCGTGCCATATTTTTTGATTTGTTTTCTGTTTTCATCAAATCCAGATATCCGTACATAGCTGTCAGAGGTGTACGAAGATCATGAGAAATGTTTGTGACGGCATTTTTCAGTTCAAGATCTCCTTGTTGATAATTTAATCTGTCTTTTTGAAGCTTTTTTAGTTCCCCGTTTAAATCAGCAGCCAGGTTCATCATATGCGAATCCCGGCTGCTGATATCTATCAGTGTATTGGTATCTGAAGATATCCGGTCTGCAAAAGCTTCTCTGATTTCATCTGCTGTTTTTCTCAGAAGATGGATTTTTAATAACAGGCATACTATTATGATGATGAAAATACTTATGAGGCAGGATAACCAAAACACTGTGATACGCTCCTTTGATTATTGGTAAATTGTTTTTTATTTTATATCTCTCTTTCGGAATATTAACATGCCGATTACTATAGAGGCAAGAATAATTATACCTGAGTATATAGTCAATAGATAAGGCTCCTGAATAAGACCTCCGTTTTGAGTTATATTAACCGCCTGTCCGGTAGGCAGAAAGTCGTTGAAAAATTGATAGATGCTTCGTATCGTTCCTTCAAGATAATCGGGATTTGATACTATTCCGGATGACATTATTTGGCCTGTGTCAGGATCATGATTTAAACTTTCATAAGTTTCCGGCTGCGCTAATTTGTTGAGAATATATATTGATATGACTAACATGAAAACTGATATCAGGATATTAACAACTGCAGCGAGGGCTTTGTTTTGGCATGTCATTGATATTATGGTGTGGAATGCTGTAAATGCTATAGACATGGCAAAACTGCATAGGATCAATATGACTATTCCTTGGAGCGTTCCGTCTTGAATGCCGCATAGAGGGATGCCGATAATAAGAGTTCCGACTATATAGGAAAAACAGAAAATTAAGCCTGCCGCGCAGCAGCAGATCAGGTTTGACGTATAAATATGATTTCGCGTGTGACCTATCACAAGCTTGTTTCTCATTGTTCCGTCACTGTATTCTGTTCCTGTGAAAAGACTTACAAAAGCAGGAATGATTATGGCTATCGCTGTAGCGTAGATGAACAGTACATTTGTGATATAGGCGTTTTCATGGTATTGATTCATTGCAATATAATGTGTTGTCATCATGAAAATACCAAACAGAAACATTCCTATTGTACAGAGCCAGAAAAATTTATTCATTTTGAGTTTAGCAAAATCTGCTGATAATAATTTATTCATTTGTTTTTCCTCCTCCGATTAAGTTGAGATAAAAGCTTTCCAGACTTTCTCCACGTTCAGTAAGAGATATGATTTCACAGCCTTTATTCATCAGAGTAAGAGTTAGATTGGATATATTTATTTTAGCAAAAATATCGGCTGTATTTTCGGATAATATATTGTATTGTATATCCATTTCATCCAAAACCAGACTCAGTATGTTAGTATCGGAGACTTGTATGCGTAAGCATTTGCGGCATGCCGCTTCCAACTCCTCTGCACTTATTTCTTTTACCATATGGCCGCTGTCAATAAAGCCATAATGGGTAGCCAGACGGGACAGTTCATCCAAAATGTGGCTGGAGATTAGGAATGTGATCTGTCGTTTTTGGTTGAGTTTGAGAATAAGCTCTCTCATTTCGATGATTCCTTGAGGGTCGAGACCATTCACAGGCTCGTCAAGTATCAGAAGGTCAGGATTTCCTGCCAGAGCGATGGCAATACCAAGGCGCTGCTTCATACCTAAAGAGAAGTGCTTTACTTTTTTCCTTCCTGTATTTTCTAAGCCTACGAGTTGAAGCAGATTAGGGATATCATCAAATGAAGGCAGACCAATAATGCGGTATTGCTCTTTCAAGTTGTCCTCTGCCGTCATATTAAGATAAATAGATGGTGTTTCTACTACGGCTCCCATTTTGCGGCGGCATTTTGTGATCTCGGGTTGTGTATTTTTTGTTCCGTATAATGTATAGTTTCCTGATGTTGGCTCCTGAAGGCCGCAGATAAGACGTATAAGAGTGGTTTTGCCGGCGCCGTTTTTCCCTACGAAACCGTAGATGGCGCCTCTCGGAACATGGATGGAGAATCCATCCAGAGCTTTAAAATGTTTGTAATGTTTGCTGAGTGATTCAGCTGTAAGAATATAGTCCATATGAAACCTCCTGTATAGCCGGTTTGATACCGGTATTTTTTCTGTTACGGACGTTATTCTATCAGGAAAAGGTTAAGAGGGCAGTAAAGAAAATAGTAAAAAAAGAGTTAAGATTTGTTTTCTCTCATTTTGAAACCTATGCCCCACACGGCTTCTATATAATCTTTGCCTCCTATATTTTTAAGTTTTCGGCGCAGGTTACTGATATGCACCTTTAGAGAGTTTTCTGTGCAGTCCGGAGTATCTGTGCTTATCTGATCAAGTATAAAGGATTTCGTTATAATTTGAGATGGGTTTTGCATAAGTAATTTTAAAATGGCATATTCAGTTTGGGTAAGTTTAACTTCATCTTCCGATACAGAGACCGACCGCAAAGAAGTGTTAAGCGTAAGATCATTAAAAGATATGATGTTTTGTGCTGAATCCGAATTTTTTGCCTTAGAGGATAAAGATGCGCCGGAGCTCATACGAAGCTGAACAGCTATTCTGGCTAGCAGCTCTTTTATGTCAAAAGGCTTTGTTATATAGTCGCAGGCGCCGTTCATGAGAAGATGAACTTTATCGTCGATTCCTACTTTGGCGCTCACAACAATCACCGGGATGCCGGTGATTTGAGGAAGAACCTCTTCACCGGCAAGCCCCGGCAGCATTAAATCAAGAAGAATAAGATCAGGTTTATTTTCAGAAAGAAGGTATAAAGCCTCCGTTCCGGAGTAGGCACGAAGGCAGTTGTAACCTTCACGCCTAAGAACTTCTTCAAGCATATTTCCTATGTGAATGTCATCATCTATTATAGCAATTGTTTTCATTTTAGCGAGCCTGTTTCTTATTTGCTATATCCGCCAGCTGTTCGTCAACACTTTCAAATGAAGTGGAACCCTTTGAAAGTTTTGCTTTTATACAGCTTCGGATTGCTATTTTATCATATATATCATCTTCGAATTTATCAGAAAATGATTTGAATTCATCCATTGTCATTTCTTCAATTGCGATGCCTTTATTGATGCAGTAAAGAACTATTTTACCTATTATCTCGTGGCAGTCCCTGAATGGAATACCTTTTGAAACAAGATAATCAGCTGCATCAGTAGCGTTCATATATCCATATTTAGCGGCGTTTTCCATTTTGTCTTCTCTGACCTTCATTGTAAGGATCATTTCAGTGAATATGCCGATGGAAGATTTTAAAGTATCTGCTGCATCAAATACAGGGATCTTGTCTTCCTGAAGATCCTTATTGTATGCCAGAGGGAGTCCTTTACACATGGTGAGAAGGCTCATAAGGTCTCCGTATACGCGACCTGTCTTGCCTCTTATCAGCTCTGCCATATCAGGATTCTTTTTCTGAGGCATTATGCTGCTGCCTGTAGAAAAGGAGTCATCTATTTCCACGAAGCTGAATTCAACGGAACTCCATAATATAAGTTCTTCGCAGAATCTTGACAGATGCATCATGGTAACTGCACAGCAGTTTATAAATTCTATGGCAAAGTCTCTGTCGGCTACTGCATCCATGCCGTTGGGAAGAACTGAGGCAAAGCCCAGTTCTTTAGCAAGGAAATCTCTGTCCGTGTCATATGTAGTTCCGGCAAGCGCTCCGCTCCCCAGAGGAAGTCTGTCTATTCTTCCCAGACAGTCGCTGAATCTTTCCTGATCTCTTGAAAACATTTGATAATAGGCAAGAAGATGATAGGATAGTGTTACAGGCTGGGCTCTCTGCAGGTGAGTATAGCCGGGCATTACCGTATCGGTGTGCTGACGCGCCAACTTTTCCAGAGCATCAAGAAGAATTTTTATGGCAGTAGTTATGGCATCTGTTTCTTTTTTCAGATAGAGTCTTATATCCACAGCGATCTGATCATTTCTGCTTCTGGCCGTATGAAGTTTTTTTCCTATGGCTCCGATCCTGTCGGTGAGAATAGATTCTATATTCATATGGATATCTTCTGATTCAATGGTGAATTCCACATTGCCTGTTTCGATATCTGAGAGTATCTCTCCTAATGTTTTTATTATGAGTTCAGATTCATCTTGAGTGATTATACCCTGTTTGCCTAACATTTTTGCATGAGCTATGCTGCCGGCTATATCTTCTTTGTAAAGACGCTGGTCAAACTCTATGGAAGCATTGAATTCATCAGCGGATGAAGTCGCCGCCTTTGAGAACCTTCCTTTCCAAAGTTTCATGTTTCTTGGATCCTCCTTCAACTGTTTCTTTCTGAATAGCACGTATTTTGAGCGGAAGTGAGAACAGGTTTATGAATCCTTCCGCATCTTGCTGATTATATACTTCGTCTTTACTGAATGTAGCGAACTCTTCGTTGTAAAGAGAGTAAGGTGATTTTTTGGCTGCTACTCTTGCACATCCTTTGTAGAGCTTCATTTTTACGGTACCGGTAACCTGTGACTGAGTTACGTCCACGAAAGCGCTGATTGCTTCGCGCAGAGGTGTGAACCACAGTCCGTCATATACCAGCTGGGCGAATTTCTGAGCCACTATAGCCTTGTACTGTGTTGTGTCTCTGTCAAGAATGAGCTGTTCAAGCCCCGAATGTGCCGTAAATAATATGGTTCCTCCCGGTGTTTCATATACTCCTCTTGACTTCATGCCAACGAGACGATTTTCTATAATATCGATAGTGCCTACTCCGTTTTTGCTTCCCAGTTCATTGAGTTTTGTAAGGATGTTGATGGGGTCCATTTTTTTTCCGTTGAGTCCCACAGGTATACCTTTTTCAAAATCTATATCTATATATGTCGGTTCATCCGGAGCCTTTTCGGGAGGCACGCTCAGTACATGAATAGTGTCAAAGTGTTCGTTCCACGGATTCTCCAGTTCTCCGCCTTCATGACTTATATGCCATATGTTTTCATCTCTGGAATAAATTTTTTTCGTAGTCTGGCTGATGGGGATATTGTGAGCGGCAGCATATTCAATAAGATCTTCACGTGATTCGAAGTCCCAGAATCTCCATGGGGCGATGATTTTGATGGCGGGATTCAGAGCTTTTATCGTAGTTTCGAAACGAACCTGATCATTGCCCTTTCCTGTACATCCGTGAGCAATTATGTAAGCACCTTCTTCTTCTGCTACTTCTACAAGTTTTTTTGCCATGAGCGGCCTTGCCATTGAAGTTCCCAGCATGTATTCGTTTTCGTAGATAGCCCCGGCCTTGAGAGTAGGGTATATGTAATCAGTAATGAATTCTTCTCTTATATCCAATGTTATCGCTTTCACTGCGCCTGTTGCGATAGCTTTTTCTTCGATTGCATCGAAATCCTCCTGCTGTCCGGCGTTGCAGCATACTGCTATAACATCGTAATCATAAGTTTCTTTAAGCCAACAAGCCAGTACAGATGTATCAAGACCACCTGAATAGGCAAGTATCACTTTTTCCTTAGCCATTTTTTATTCCTCCTAAACGATTTTATTCTATTTGTATATTATCACTCTAATTATGAATAAAAATTTACAACTTGTTATTATTATACATTAGAAATTGGTAAATTCAACCCTAATAATGAAAAAAATATAAAAATTATAATATAAATAAAAAATATGGAGACTTTGTATATAAATTATTGTAGAATAGAGCTGTAGAGGTGGTAAAATGAAAGTGAGTTTCGACGAAAAACACATTAAATGGGGACTTACGGCATTCCTGGTGGTTTTATGCAGTATTATTGTATTTTTTGCAATATACAGAATAGACAGCGTAAATAAAGTTCTCGGAATATGTGTTTCAATTCTTACTCCTTTTATATACGGACTGGTTATGGCATATCTGTTGTGTCCTGTATACAACTTTACAGTAAGAGGTGTTTACTCTTTGCTGAACAGAAGAAAACGGGTGTTTTCAAGGTCTCTGTCTTTTTCAAAAGCTGTAGGTACTTTTGTATCGATAACTGTGATGCTGGTGATTATTACCGGAATTTTATGGATGATAATACCCGGCCTTGTGGAAAGTATAACGAAGATAATAAAGATTCTTCCTTCGAGTATGGAAGAGCTGAAAGCATGGCTGGATGTCAAACTTACCAATATGCCGGAAGTAAAGAATGTACTGGACGGATGGATAAATAATTTTACAAAAAACGCTATAGATTTTGTGACACAGACGGTTTTGCCGGAATACAGTTCCATAGCTACGAAGATATCCGAAGGAGTTATCGGAGTACTGAACGTCATCAAGAATTTTTTCATAGCTATAATAATATGCGTATATTTTCTTAACAGTAAGGATACTTTTGCAGCTCAGATAAAGAAAATAATCCTGTCTGTATTTAAAAAAAATACGGCAGATGAGATCCTGCAGGGGGCAGCTTTTACCAATAAGACTTTTGGAGGATTTATAAACGGCAAACTGATAGATTCTCTCATTATAGGAATAATATGCTTTATAGTTATGAGTATATTCGGCTGGGAATATACTCTGCTTATAAGTTGTATAATAGGTATAACTAATATAATTCCTTTCTTTGGACCGTTTATCGGCGCTATACCTTCAGCACTTCTGCTGCTAATGGTGGATTACAGACAATGCGTATACTTTGTAATTTTTATATTCATATTGCAGCAGTTTGACGGTAATATCCTGGGACCTAAGATATTGGGAGACAGTACAGGTCTTGCCAGTTTCTGGGTGCTGTTTGCGGTTCTGATCGGGGGAGGTTTGTTCGGCTTTATCGGTATGGTGGTCGGGATACCTATATTTGCGGTTATATATGCTTATGTATCAAGAGCTGTAAATGGAAAGCTGAGGAAACGCGGGCTTTCTACAGCGTTGGATGAATATAGGGTAGACAGCTACAGTGTGAAGAACAGGGATGTTCGTAAAATGAAAAAAGGCGGTAAATAATAATGAGTTTTGATGGGATAAAGAAGATCCTGAAAAATGAGATAGATAATATAATTATAGAAGAAAATGTTCCTATGTCAAAGTATACGTCTTTTCGGGCAGGAGGGAGTGCCCGAATGATGGTGATGCCTCAAAGTATCGATGATCTGAAAACAGTTCTCAGTGTGCTCGGCAGTGAATCATGCCGGCATATGGTACTTGGAAATGGCTCCAATGTACTTGTTCGTGACAGTGGATATGACGGTATTATAGTAAAGATTGGCAGTGGATTTGATTATGTGAGACAGGAAGAAGACTGTCTTGTCTGCGGAAGCGGTTCGCTGATGTCTGTAGTGGCAAAAGCGGCTGTTTCAGCTTCATTAGCCGGTTTTGAATTTGCTTCCGGAATTCCCGGTTCCATAGGAGGGGCTGTGTTTATGAATGCCGGAGCATATGGCGGCGAGATAAAGGACATACTTAAGAAGGCGCATATCATTTCGAAGGACGGCAGAAATGAATATCAGATGACTTCAGATGAACTTCAGATGGGATACAGGCATACAGTCCTTCATGAAACAGGGGATGTTGTAGTTGAAGTTGAGCTGGCTTTGAAAAAAGGAGAACAACAGAAGATAAAAAGTCAAATAGCGGAGCTGATGGACAGGAGAAATTCTAAACAGCCTGTCAATTTTCCAAGCGCAGGAAGTTTTTTCAAGAGGCCTGAGGGATATTTTGCAGGTAAGCTGATACAGGATGCCGGTCTGAAAGGTCTTACAGTAGGCGGAGCACAGGTATCAGAACTTCATAGTGGGTTCATAATAAATAGGGGAGGTGCCACTGCGTCTGATATCCTCCAACTTATGGAGATCATACAGGCCAGGGTATTTGATGAGTTTGGGGTAAAACTGGAGACGGAGGTAAGGATAATTGGATAACAAAGAAAAAACAGCAGACAAGTACAGACTTGTCTACGATTTACATACTCATACGACGTATTCTCACGGTAAAGGATCAGTAGAGGACAATGTAAGAGAAGCATTCAACAAGAAACTGGAATTTATAGCTATTTCAGATCACGGTCCGGGGCATTTGTTTTACGGTATAAACAGAAATGAACTGGTGAATATGAGAAATGATATAGAGCGGATGAATGTTAAGTATCCTAAGCTCAGTGTCAAAATGAGCGTTGAAGCCAATATCATAAATGGCGGAAATGGCCTTGACATAACTCCTGATGAATTTGATGAATTTGATTTTGTCATTGCAGGATATCATTATGGCTTGTTTGGCTGTTACTGTATAAGAAACTGGCTCTGGAGTAAGGGATTCAGGAAAGGCGAGGAAAAGCTCAGAAAAATCAATACTGAGATGGTAATAAAGGCTCTTCGGGAAAACGATATCTCCATATTGACTCATCCGGGAGATAAAGGGCCTTTTGATATAAAGGCCATAGCCGAAGTATGTGCTGAGACTGATACCTTAATGGAGATAAATACATGGCATGGACATATGACGGTGGAAGAGATAAAGACTGCTGCGCAGATAGAAGGTGTTAATTTTATAATAAGCAGTGATGCGCATACTCCTGACCGGGTGGGTGATTTTAAAGCGGGTATTGAAAGAGCCGAGGAAGCGGGGCTTGATCTTTCCAGGATAGTTAACATAGAAAAAACAGAGGAAGTAAAATGAAAGCTATAATAGTAACAGGATTATCGGGAGCCGGAAAGACTCAGGCAATAGACTGCCTTGAAGATATGGGCTATTACTGTATAGATAATATGCCTCCGGCGCTTATAAAAAGCTTTATAGATCTTACAGGAAAAGGAAAGGGGATAGACAAGGCCGCTTTTGTTATAGATGTGAGAGGGGGAAGGCTTTTTGATGATCTTAAGGATTCTCTGGAGGAGCTCAAAAGAGAAGCTGTAGATTACAAGATATTGTTCCTTGAAGCCTCAGACAGGACATTGCTGAGACGATATAATGAAACGAGAAGAAATCATCCGCTTTCTGAAGGAGGCCCTGTGGCTGCAGGTCTTGCCAGAGAACGTGAGAGGCTGGAAGTCCTCAGAAAAGAAGCGGATTATGTCATTGATACATCTAATATGAAGTCTGCTCAGCTCTGGTCAGAGATAAAGCATTTGCTGACATCAGGTGAGAATAACAAATCTTTTATAATAAATATTATGTCTTTCGGATATAAGAGAGGAACGCCGATGGCGGCAGATATGGTTTTTGATATGAGGTTCATACCTAATCCATATTATGTAAAATCTCTAAGACCTCTTACGGGCAATAATGCTAAAGTCAGTAAATATGTGCTGAAACATAAGATAACCGATGAATTTCTGCAGAAAGCCATGGATATGATAGAAATGCTGATACCTTTTTATATAAAAGAGGGGAAATACAGTCTCAATGTTTGTATAGGCTGTACGGGAGGACATCATAGATCTGTAGCTGTAGCCAATGAACTTCACAGACGTCTTCAGGACAGTGGTAAGAGAACAACTCTTGAACACAGAGATCTGTAGGCAGATTTTAAAAGCCGGGAAATTAAGCCTCCCTGAATTATCGGGGAGGTTTTTCATAATAGATAATATACAGTCGGAGGAATAAAATGTCGTTTGCATCTGATACAAAAAATGAACTGGCACATATAGTACCGGAAAAGAAATGTTGCATGCTGGCCGAAATCGCAGGGTTTATGCGTACTGCCGGAAGCGTTCAGCTTGCAGGAGGGGGAAAGTTCAAAATAGTTATGACAACCTCAAACCCGGCAGTTGCTAGACATTATAAGACGATGATAAAGAATTATTTTTCCATAGATACTGCTGTGGGAATGGGGCAGGACAATTCCATAAAAGGAGGAAATTCTTACATACTTTATATAGGGCCCGAGAACCGGAGTGAAGAGATATTGAGAGAGACTGGCATACTTATGGTAAAAGAAGGGCTGAATGCTATCAGTGACGGCATATACGACGGTCTTGTAAGAACAAAATGTTGCAGAAAGTCATATTTGAGAGGAGTATTTTTGGGTACCGGCAAGGTGAACAACCCGGAAAAAGAATATCATTTTGAAATAGGTGCCGAAAGGGAGGTGCTGGCAAAGGATATAAGAAAGCTTTTAAATAGCTTTGTTGATATACATGCCAAGATCACTAAAAGAAAAAAGGGCTATGGCGTTTATCTTAAAGCGGGAGAACAGGTAAGAGATGTTATAGGAATCATGGGCGCATCAAATCAGTTTTTTAAATTTGATGAGATTATGATGATGAAGGGCCTTAAATCACAGACGTATAGGTTGAATAATCTGGATAACGCCAATATAGATAAGTCTATAAAGGCAGCTGAAAAGCAAATAAAATGTATAAATACTATAATAGAAAAAAAAGGCTTGGATTTTCTTTCAGCGAAGCTTAAAGAAACCGCACGTATCAGACTTGAAAATCCCGATGCAGGTATCGAAGAACTGGGGAGAATGATGTCTCCTCCCCTTTCCAAGTCAGGAGTCAACAACAGGCTGCGACGTATAGAAGAGATTGCAAAGGAGTTGTAGTTTTATGAAAAATCTCGAATTGATATCAGCTGATGATTTTTTTGAGAAATACAGACAGCTGCCGGGACATGAGCTTCTCACCAGACATATGGCTTCAGTAAAACATTGCAGCGCCAATATGTTTGGAAAATGTGTAATGGGAACTCTCCTGGTGCCGGATAAGAATGATCTGGAAAAGCAAAGACTGAAATGCGGGTTTTATATGAATGCGGACAGGCTTATTATAATAGATGATGAAGGCAGGAGCAGTAAAGTTTTTGAAGAAATGGCCAAAGAGGAAAGCTTTGAAATCGGCAATCCCCCGTTTATGCTTTTTGGATTCATCGAATATCTTTTGCGAGATGATCTTCTTTATCTTGAAGAATATGAAAAGAAGCTTGATATTATAGAGGATCTTGTCACAGATGAAGGGGCGGAGATACCCGAAGATTTCAGCGGATTTATGTCTCGGCACAGAAAGAATCTCAGAACGCTTATCAGTTATTATAAGCTGCTTGCTGATGTGACAGATGTATTGGAAGCATTTTTGGCAAAGGAAAATGATGAAAGAACGCGGCAGTTTTTTTCTTTTCTCGGAAACAAAGCGGACAGGCTGTATCATGACTCGATGGCTATGTCTGAGTATGTGCTTCAGATAAGAGATATACATCAGTCCAGAATAAGTTCTCAGCAGAATAAAGTAATGCAGCTTCTTACTATCGTTACGACGATATTTATGCCTCTGACACTCATAGCGGGATGGTATGGAATGAATTTTAGGAATATGCCTGAGCTTAAACTCCCTTATGGATATCTGGCGGTAGGGATATTGGCGGCTGTTACTGTAATAATAGAAATAATATTTTTTAAAAGAAAAAAATGGTTTTAGAGGAGTATCTTAATGAAAAAAGGTATGATCGTTGAAATAAGAATTGAAGATATGAGCAGCCAAGGACAGGGAATCGGCAAAGCCGACGGCTTTGTGGTTTTCGTGCCTGGAGCTGTTGTGGGGGATTTGGTCAGAGCGGAAATGACGAAAGTAAAGAAAAGTTACGGTTTTTCAAGATTGGTGGAGATAATAAAGCCGTCACCTTACAGGTTTTATGATTTTGACTGTGAATATTTAAGTAAAGGCTGCGGTGGATGTCAGTATGGGAGATTAAGTTATGATGCCCAGCTCAGGCTTAGAGAAAAACAGGTGAGAGAAAAGCTGCAGCGCATAGCTTATATACAAGATCCGCAGGTAAAAGATATCATAGGCATGAAAGAAAGTGACAACGAAGGAAACGGGACTTTTAGATATAGAAATAAAGCGCAGTTTCATGTAAGTACAGGCGGTGTGATAACACGAAAAGGTGGGGTTGTGGAAAACCTGGGGGAGCCGACAGTAGGATTTTTTAGATTTAAAAGCCATCATGTAGTAGACTGCGAGGAATGTTGTCTTCAGTCTCCTGCTGCAATGGCTGCTGCAAATGCTCTTCGCAGGTTCATGGAGGAAGATAATATAACAGCATGGGATCCTAAATGGGAGAAGGGGCTTATCCGCGATCTCGTTGTAAAGACCGGATTTGCTACCAAAGAGGTGATGGCTATAGTCATTATAAACGGAAACGGAATACCTAATGTACAAAAACTTGTCTCAATGATGGATGAGGCTGTCTACGATGCAGGGTATTACATGGAAAGTTTTGTTATAAGTGTAAAAAAAGCCGATAAATCAGGCAGACAATTACAGGCCGTTAACGATATAATGGGAGATAAGAATATAATAGTGGCCGGCCGGCCGGTTATAAAAGATATTTTAGGACCTCTTGAGTTTGAAATCTCTCCTGCAAGTTTTTATCAGGTGAATCCGGTACAGACAAAACGACTTTATGATAAAGTAAGGGAGTATTGCGGTCTGAAAAAACATGAAAATTTTGATGTCTGTTCAGAAGGACCGGCAGAAAGGCATGTTATATTAGACCTTTACTGCGGCGTAGGATCCATAGGTCTTTACTGTGCTGATAGCGCAGAAATGATTATAGGCATAGAAGCTGTAAAGGAGGCAGTCGTGGATGCCAACAGGAATGCTGTTATAAATGGCATAGTGAATGCGAGATACATATGCGGCAAGGCAGAAGAAGTATTGCCGGCATATATTGGTGGAAAAGAAGAAGAAGGAACATATGATTCTGAAATAGCAGAAACCGTAAGGAAAGCTGATATCGCAATTCTTGACCCTCCGAGGGCGGGATGCAAGCCACAGCTGCTCGAGGCGGTAGCTGCGGCAGGCGTAGAGCGGATTGTCTACGTATCTTGCGATCCGGCTACATTGGCAAGAGATATAAAGTTTCTTTTGGAGCTTGGATATGAGTTTAAAGAAGTCACACCTGTAGACATGTTTCCGTGGACAGGGAATATTGAGGCGGTGGCATTGATGCTGCGAGAAGATAAATGAGAGCTTGAAAAAATGCAGGAAACAAAAAATTTCCGGGAGTTTGGACTGTTTGAGCAGCAGTTTTGGTTCCTGGATTTTTTATTGTTGTTATGATTATGTAAAAAACACGCATTATCAATATTTTATCCTTTATGATATTCCTAATAATTATAATAAACTATTCAATATAACTATTTGCTATTAATTTGCTTGAAAAGTATAATAGAATCAAAGATTATAGTAAATATATTTCGGAGGTGAAATTATGGATAAGAAATTAGTTGCCTATTTTTCAGCAAGCGGAGTGACAAGAGGAGTTGCAGAAGCGCTCGCTGAAGCTGCAGGAGCAGATCTGTATGAAATAAAGCCGGAAATTCCATACACAGCAGCAGATCTTAACTGGAATGACAGAAAGAGCAGAAGTACTTTGGAAATGAGAGATCCGGATTCGAGACCTAAAATTTTAGAAAAATATGATAAGATAAATGAATATTCTGTTATATTTTTGGGTTTTCCGATATGGTGGTATACTGCTCCGGCAATAATAAAAACATTTCTTGAAAGTTATGATTTAAGCGGCAAAAAAATCATTTTATTTGCTACGTCGGGAGGAAGCGGACTGGGAAAAACAGATAAAGAACTGCAGGCAATATGCCCGGGGGCTTATATACAAAATGGAAGAATGTTCAGCGGCAAGCTTTCTCAGAAAGAATTATTGGACTGGGCAGATAGTATTTAAGTAAATAACCGAAGAATCATGTATGTTCTTTGGCTGCGATTATTATAGTATCTCATCTGAGTAGTTTAAAATGTTCCGTATACATAATATAAATCCGAACAATGAATAAGCTGCCGTAAATATCGGCAGCTTATGGTTTCATGAGTGTTTTTATTTCTGTTCTTCGAATTCGTCTTTTCCCACACCGCATAAAGGGCATTCATAATCATCAGGCAGATTTTCAAATTTTGTACCTGCGGTGATTCCGTTATCCGGTTCGCCTACTGATTCGTCGTATACATAACCGCAAACTTTACAAACATATTTTTTCATAACTTTCCTCCTGTCCGGCTGCAGCTCAAAGCCTTAAGCCCGTACAATCTTATTTTTAAACTATTTTTATTATTTCATAACTTACTTAAAATATAACTACAAGCAGCATTTTAAAGTTTTCTTCGCCTGATACTGCATGAGGATGTCCTGCCGGCATAACTATAGATTCCCCTTCGTGAAGAGAATAATCCACATCATCGATCGTAATTTTTCCTACTCCGTCAAGGCATGTTACAAAGGCATCTCCATTTGACTGATGAGTACTTATTTCTTCTTTTTCTGCAAAAGCAAAGAGGGTCACACTGACGGCATCGTTTTGGGCCAGCGTTTTGCTGACTACTTGGCCTTCCTGATAAGATACGAGATCTTTCAGTGTAAGGACTTCTGATTTTTGATGTTTTTCATGATTTCTTTGGCGGATTCTCCGTTATTCTTTTATTTACCATCTGGATATTGTAACGATCTGCCATGGAATAAATTTACCACTGGCCTGCAGAGCTTGCTTGGCGGCAAATTCCAGCCCGCCGCAGCATGGGACTTCCATTCGTACTATGGTAACGCTCTTTATATCGTTGTTTTTTATTATTTCCGTAAGTTTTTCACTATATTCTACAGAATCAAGTTTAGGACATCCTATAAGTGTGATTTTGCCTTTCATGAATTCCTGATGCATATTAGCATATGCATAGGCGGTACAGTCAGCAGCGATAAGAAGTTTAGCTCCGTCAAAATATGGTGCATTGACAGGAACTAGCTTTATCTGACACGGCCATTGTCCCAGCTGTGAAACAGAAGGTTCGGCAGGAGAATGGTCTGCGGTTTCATTTTTTGTGTCTAATCTATGTGCTTGACTTCCCGGACATCCGCGGAAGGCATCTTTGCTTGTTTTTTTTCTTTGATTTTCCAAAACAGCAGCTTCATCATACGGGGCAGCTTCTCTTTCGATAAAAGTGATAGCATTGGTAGGGCATGAAGGCAGGCAGTCGCCCAGACCGTCACAATAGTCATCTCTCAAAAGTTTTGCTTTTCCGTTTACCATACCGATGGCGCCCTCATGACAGGCCTCTGCACATGCTCCGCAACCGTTGCACTTTTCTTCATCTATATTAATTATCTTTCTTATCATAGTCAATACCTCATTTCTTGTTTTTATGATGTGAGTATAGTACAATAGTTAAAAGAATTCGGTGGTTATAACCACGGAAAAGAGGCAAAAGTGAAAAAAAATAAATTTCCTATTTTCAGAGGGATAAGTGAATCAGAAATGAACGAGATAACAAATATTGGATGTATACGGAGGATGGAATATGATAAAGATGCTGTAATATTTCATACAGGAGAAGTGGTAAATGAATTCGGTATAATAACGTCAGGGAGTATAAATATTGAGAATATAGATCTGTGGGGAAACAGAAATATACTGAATCATATTCCACAGGGGCAGGTTTTCGCTGAAACCTATGCTATATGTAAAATGCCTATGATGGTAGATGCGGTGGCAGGAGAAGACTGCAGCGTTCTTTTTCTCAATATGGATAAACTTCTTGATTGGAGTAATCTCGATAAATCGTGGTATCCGAAATTTCTCCATAATATGCTGTTGATGTCTACAAATAAAAATCTGGGGCTGTCAAATCGGATTTTCTGCACTTCTTCTAAAAATATCAGAAGCCGGGTGATGACATATCTTTCTTCTGAGGCTGTCAAGAGCGGCAGTATGGATATTGTTATTCCCTTCAATAGACAGCAGATGGCTGATTATCTTAATCTTGAACGCAGTGCATTATCAAAAGAACTGGGAAAAATGAGAGATGAAGGGATACTGGAATTCAGAAAAAACAGATTCAGACTTTTTCGCCTTGAAGAATAAGCAGGCAATGAAAATATAAATAGTAAAAGGAGAATAATATGAGATACAGAAATTTGGGAAATACAGGGCTTAATGTCAGCGAGATCGGAATGGGATGCGAAGGTTTTGCAGGAGATGAGTACAGAGAAGCCGGAAGAATTTTTGATGCGGCGGAAGAGCTGGGGATAAATTATTTTGATCTTTATTCATCTGACCCGAAGCTGCGTGAAAGCGTAGGAAAAGCTATAAAAGGCAGAAGAAAAAAATTCATCATCCAGGGACATATATGCTCTGTCTGGAAAAACGGGCAGTATGAGAGATCCAGAGATATAGAAGAAGTAAAATCAAGTTTCATGGAGCTTATGAGGCTTATAGAGACTGACTACCTTGATGTGGGGATGATCCACTATTGTGATTCTATGAAAGATTGGGACAACATATCAAATGGGCCTGTTATGGATTTTGCCAGGGAGTTAAAGAAAGCCGGAACTATACATCATATAGGTCTCAGCAGCCATAATCCACAGGTAGCTTTAAAGGCTGTCAGAGAAGGAAATATAGAAGTGCTGATGTTCAGTATAAATCCTTGCTATGATCTTATGCCTGCCGATGAAGACGTGGAGGAGCTGTGGAATGAAAGAAATTATGAGAAGCCGCTTATAAATATGGATCCACAGAGACAAGAACTTTATGAGACATGTCAGAGACTTGGAGTAGGAATTACTGTGATGAAAGCATTTGGAGGCGGTGATTTGCTGGATGAGAAACTTTCCCCGGCAGGCAGGGCTCTTACCGTTAATCAATGTATTCATTATGCTATGACAAGGCCGGCTGTGTCGACAGTTTTGGCGGGGGCTCGTTCTGCCGGTGAACTGAGGCGAAGTGCATCATATGAGGAGGCCTCAGACGAGGACAAGGATTATGCTTCTGCTCTGGCATCGTTTCCGAATATAAGCTGGAAGGGCCATTGTATGTACTGCAGTCATTGTGCTCCATGTCCAAAAAAACTTGATGTGGCTTCCATTACTAAATTTTTAAATCTCACTGTAGCGCAGGGAAGAATTCCTGAGACGGTAAGAGAACATTATGAATTGCTGGGGCATTATGCAGGGGAGTGTATAGAATGCGGAGCCTGCGAAAAAAGGTGTCCTTTTGAAGTGAACATAATAGAAAATATGAAGAAAGCCAAAAAGATTTTTGGCAAATAAAGCAGGAGTCAAGGTGAACTTGTGTCTTTGTTTTGTCTATAGTATACTTTTAACAGTAAATAATAATTGCTGTATTTGATGAGGGTGTATTGAGATGGCCAGCAGTGAGGATTTTGTTTGGCATGTATCGGAGCAGTGTTCTAAAGTAGGAAATATTACGTATAGGAAAATGTTCGGAGAATACGGACTGTACTGCGATGGGAAAATATTTGCTTTGGTATGTGATAATCAGTTTTTTGTAAAAATCACGAGTTTTGGAAAGTGTTTTAAAGCTGAGCTTAAAACGGCGCCTCCTTATGATGGAGCTAAGTCATATTTTGTTATGGATGATTTGGATGAGAGAGATTTTTTTGGGTTAATTGAAGAGTTATATTTGCTGTGATATAATAAATAAGCATGATTAAAGGAGAAGTTAAGATGAATGATAGATATGCTAAAGCTCTTGAGCGGGCTTTATTTAATTGGTATTATACAGGAGATAATGCTCCGTCAGAGCCTGTTTTTAATGCTCTCAGTGAGGGTAGCAAAAATGGAATGCAGCTTCTTGTTCCCATTGAAATACCTGAAGCTCTTTTACAGCAGCTGATGAATGCCGAAAGCTTGCAAGAGGGGACGACTTTTTCCATAAATGAAGAGTTGCCGATACGTTTCGGACATATTCCTGTAGATGAAGACGGTCATTATCTTATACCGGTCTTTACAAGTGAAGAGCAGCTTAAAATGGGAGAGGAAAGTCCGGCTATGAATCAGCCGATAAATATTTTGATGGAATCATTGGATCAGTGGCCGGATTGCATAGGTCTTGTGGTAAATCCTTATTCAAATAAAATTCTTATAGATCGCAATATCAGGGAAAAAATAATAACTTTTTCACCTAAATCCCATGTGGCTTTCGTGAAGGGAAGTGTTCTTGATCTAAATGTATCGGCTGTTGTGAATTCAGCGAATAAAACGCTTCTGGGAGGTAAGGCAGTAGATGAGATATTGCTTGCAGAGGATGAAAATATTCATGAAGCATTCCTGTGCGGAGGAGGGCTCAACGGTGCGGTGCATGAAGCTGCAGGGCGCGCTCTTTTTGACGAATGCAGATCCTTGGGCGGATGTAACGTGGGAGATGCGAAGATGACGGGAGCCTACGGATTATCCAATGCAGAATATATAATCCACGCTGTCGGACCTATATATATGGGTGATGAAACTGAAGAAGAGAGCCGCAGACTATTGGCATCATGCTATAACAAAGCGCTTGATCTGGCGTCAGAAAAGGGCTGTGACAGCGTGGCTTTTCCATGTATATCTGCAGGAGCGCAGGGATATCCTATAGGCAAATCAGCGTTGACTGCACTGATAACAGTAGTAGAATGGTTTGAGGCACATCCTGATGTTGTAATGAATGTGTATCTGTGCAGTTTTACGGAAAATGAGTATAAAAACTATCTCAGACTTATTAAAAATTAAGAGTTGAAACGGGTGAGCACCTACCGTATGCAAGGCTGTTGCATACGGTTTTATTTTTGAGAGAGAAAGGAGCTTTTATGATTGAACATATATTTGGCGATGATTTCAAGAATATAGTTAATACGCTGGTAAGGTTCAGCCTGCCGCTTATTTTAAGTGGTATTTTGCAGCAGCTTTATAATTGGGTGGATGCTTTTATAGTAGGAAATGTAGAAGGAGAGCTGGCACTGGCGGCAGTAGGTGCAACAGGAACAGTTATCAATTTTTATATTATGGCCATTACCGGATTTACTCTGGGGTTGGCTATTCTTTTTGGACAAAAATTCGGAAGCGGTGAGCTGGATTATATTCCGAAGGTATTGTCTACTTTTACAGTAATTCTTGGGGCAAGTTTTATTATATTGTCTCTGCTGGGAGCACTCACTACAGTTCCTTTGCTTGAGCTTCTGCATACTACCGGTGATACGATACATATGGCTGCGGATTATTTACAGATCATATTTGCCGGGATCCCTTTTATGGCAGTATATAATGTATATTCTGCAGCTATGAGAGGAACAGGAGACAGCAAAGCTCCGTTTCTCGCGATCCTCGTATCTTCTATAGTAAATATTGTACTTGATATTATATTTGTTGCTTTATGGGGATGGGGTGTCAGAGGAGCGGCAGCTGCAACTGTTCTTTCACAAATATCGATGGCTGTGTTCATAATAATTTATGCGTCAAGCAAATATACGTCTCTTCGTTTTTCATTCAGGGAAAAGTTGGTGGACAAGGGGTGTTTGGTTCAGGGATTTAATTTTGGGCTGCCTCCCATGATACAGTCCAGTATAACAGCTTTTGGAAGTATAATATTGCAGAATTTTATGAATGGATTCGGGACTCAGACAGTTGCGGCTATTACTACGGCTTATCGCATAGATACTATGGCGCTTTTGCCTATTATCAATCTCGGTTCCGGAATTTCTACTATAGTGGCTCAGAATTACGGGGCGGGGAAAATAAGGCAGACCAGAAAAATTTTTTTTGTGGGAACTGCTTTGATGGTGATAGTTTCAGTTATGTTGACAGCACTGATCGTATTGGCCGGAGGTTCTTTGATAAGTCTATTTGGTGCAAGTGAGGCTGCTATAGATATCGGACGGAATTTCTTTTACCGTTTGGCAAGCTTTTATCTTGTGTTTGGCATAGCTACAGCTATGAGGGGCTATATTGAAGGGCTGGGGGATGTGGTATACTCCAGTGTTGCAGGAATAGTTTCTCTGGCAGTTCGTATTATATTGTCTTATGGGCTTGTTTCTTTTTTTGGGAATATGGTTATAGCATACGCTGAAGCTTTTGCATGGATACTTCTATTGATAATGTATGGAATAAGAGTTTTTGTTAAACATCCGGGCTGATTTATTTTTATTTTTGCTGTTATAATCACCTTATTAAAGATAGTGGGTTTATATATTATGATATAAATTCAAAGCAAAAAACAAACTCGGAGGAAAATGAAATGTTTTGTTATCAGTGCTAAGTCTTGCGGAATAGTTTCTCTCAGTAAATCTGATGTCGATGATTATGTAAATACCGAAATAACGAAAGCAAATAGAATCCCATCATCTTCATATATCTGGAGATGATGGGAGATCATGGTTTTATTGTTTTTTTATTATAGTGTTCTCCAGAGTTGCCATTACCTGCTGTATATCTATTGGCTTTGCAATGTGATCGTTCATACCGCTGTCCAGACAACGTTTTATATCCTCTGAAAAAACATCTGCTGTCATGGCGATGATAGGAAGATCAGCATCCGGGCGGAGCAATGATCGGATTGCTCTTGTAGTTTCATAACCATCCATTACCGGCATTCTGACGTCCATCAGAATGGCGCTGTAGTAATTGAGTTCTGATTCCTCGAACATTTCGAGGCAACGTTTTCCGTTTTCTGCATGATATAGTTTAAGCCCAAAATCAGTCAGAAGTTCGTATGCTATTTCCCAGTTAAGTTCATTATCTTCGGCTACTAAAATATGTTTCCCTTGAAGGCCGTGTTTTTCTTCCTTTAAAGTGTTGTTTTCATCGGGCAGATTGTGTTCTTCTCTTTTCGGAACACATGGTTTCAGGTCCAGTGTTATATGAAATTCGGAACCTTGATCAATGTGGCTCTTCACTGTAATGGTTCCGCCAAAAGCATCAATAATATTTTTTGTAATTGCCATACCCAGACCTGTACCTTCTGTGCGCATGATATTTTCTTTGTTTTCGCGTGAGAATGAGTCGAAGATTATTTTTTGGAATTCTTCTGACATTCCTATTCCGTTATCTTGTACTATGACGTGTGTACGTATATATTCGCTGTTTTCCTCAGGTGTTTCCTGCCATACAGTCAACCTTACAGTTCCGTTCTTTTTAGTAAATTTAACTGCATTGGACAGTAGATTCAAGAGGACCTGATTAAGGCGTACATTGTCACAGAAGACCATATCTTCAGTAATATCATGAATAAACAAATCAAATAATTGATTTTTTGCGTTTGCCTGAGGTTTTATTATCTCTGCGGCAGTATTAACTGTTTCGCGAAGAGAAGTAGGAGTGATATTGAGTGTTAGTTTACCGTTTTCGATTTTTGACATATCCAATATATCATTGATAAGCCCTAAAAGATGTTTTCCTGAAAGTATTATTTTTTCAAGATAGTTTTTCATATCGTTTTCATTGTCTGTTCGGGATTGGGCAAGTGTAGCAAGGCCCAATATTGCATTAATAGGCGTTCGGATGTCGTGGCTCATATTTGAGAGGAATTCACTTTTTGCTTTATTGGCATGATCTGCTTCAGCTTTGGCAGCCTCAGCATCGGCTTTGGCTTTTTCAACGATACTCCTCTGATGCTTCTCCGAAAGATAATAAAGTATAAAACTTCCCAAAAGAATGCACAAAATGATAGAACCGGATATCATTACAGCTTTGAGACGCAGGTCACTGTTGGATTGTATGATACTGTCAGTAGCGCCTTCAGGCATAAGGGTTACCAGATACCATTCTGAATTTGTGAGCGGAGAATAGAAACAGTGATGATTTAGTGTACCGTCAGAAAAATACAGAGAAAATTTTTCCCTGTCTGCCATTTTTTGCTTTATATCAGATAACGTTTTGTCACTGTCCATGCCGCTGGCTTCAGCCAGTTTTGATACCCTGTCCAAATAATTGTTTTCTGTTGCATTATCATCGTTTTTGATGATAAAAGAGCCGTCGTTTCTGATGATGTGAGAAAGACATCCATCGCCATTGTCCTGCAGGGACAGTTCCTCATTCAAAAAATCCATGGGACCGCCGGTAACCAATGCTATTCCGTTATTTTCTCCAATGGAAAAATCAGCAGGTACTCCCTGTAAGAACAATAAATCGCCTGATTGAGTTTCTCCTAGAGCTACTTTATCGATGTCGTTTTTTATCGATGTGCGGAACGGCTGTTCGTTTATGATGTTGATGGTTTCATCTTTGTCTTGATAAATCGTGAGAAGATTTCCGTCCTCCTGATACATACCTATGAAAGTAAAACCAAATGCATCAGCTCCCACTGAAAGATTGTACATGATGGTATCATAATTATCTTCGTTTTGAGCTTCTGATAAAAGTGACTGAGCTTGCGAGATACGCAGATTGATAATAGTGTCAAAATGATGTTGTATTTCACTGCTGCTCTCCTTCATATGAACCTGATTGATTTTACTTACCGAGTCTTGATTGATTTTTTCAAGATAGTTTCTCAGAATTCCGAAGACTGCAGTGGCTGCCACAAGGACGAACACCGTCGAGATGATCCAGAATCTCCGCATATTTGATATTGACCTTTTTTGTGGCTTTTTTTTAAACATAGAGTTTCTCCAATACGACAAATAAATATAGAATTTTAATTTCAACGGGTTACAGTATAGCATTATTCTTATGGGTACAACAAGGCTTTTATAAAAGCCGAAGAGACTGAAAATCATTTTTCATTTTTGTAAGTTTTTTTATATCCGTTGCCCCAGTTTTCCATGGCGTCCAATATAGGACGCATAGATTCTCCGAGATGGCTGAGAGAATATTCTACTCGCGGAGGAACTTCCGGGTATACCGTACGGTTAATGATTCCATCAGATTCCATAGATCTGAGACTGTCAGTCAGAACTTTATGGCTTATACCTTCGAGATCTTTTTGAAGTTCGTTGAAACGCCATGGCCTTACAAGGAGATTCCGTATAATGAGAAGTTTCCACTTGCTGCCTATGAGTTGTACTGTTGTTGCAACAGGACATGCGGGAAGTTCGTCTTTCTTTTTCATGATATCATTACCCTCTTTTTTTATTTAACGTGATGAATTTCAAAATATTGTTTTTATTTTAACATAAGGCAAAGTTTGGAGCAATGATGACTGTATGGCAGATTGACGTATATATCATGCTGTTAAAAAACTTTATACTATAAAGTCTGAAATCATGAAAAAGTAACAAAAAGGTGCGTATTCTTATAAAAAAGTGCGTACTTGTTGCAAAGACAGGCTTTTTATAAAATAACTCCTGAAACAAGGGAGGGAAAAAATGAATATTGCAGAATTTAAGGTAGATGTAAAAAAGTGTATAGGTTGCGGAAAATGTGTAAAGGTTTGTCCCGGCGGGATACTTTATATGAATAAGAACAATAGACCTGAAATAGAATCAGTCGCTGAGTTTGGATGGAATGGCTGCTGGAAATGCCAGCATTGTTTAGCTGTATGTCCGACAGCGGCAATATCAGTGTTTGGGCTAAAACCCGAGGAGAGTATCATGATTCCTGATATAACTAAAGCGGGGCAGATTATGGACTCTTTAGTTGTAAACAGACATTCGTGCCGAAGATATAAGAATTGTAATGTAGATAAAAGTATAGTCAATCATATGATTGATTTGCTGGCAAATATACCTAATGGAGGCAATAAGCAACAAGTGGAATTTATTCTTATAGATGATAAAGATAAAATGGAATATTTTCGCAGGCTTGCATATAGAGAGATGGAGAAGCTTGCAGCAGATGGGATATATCCGAAAGGATTCGACAGACAATCTTATCAGCAGATGAAAAAGTGGGAAAAGACTGTAAGACCTGATATGTTGTTTTGCGGAGCTCCTCATTTGCTTATACCTCATGTACCTTTGGGAAACGGAACTCCGCAGCAGGATGCAGTGATTGCCGGAACATATTTTGAACTTTTATGTGTTTCGAAAGGGATAGGAGCAGTGATGATGACGTTTTCTCTTGATTATCTGGAGCTGATGCCTGATATCAGGGATATTCTGCAAATACCTCATGATCATTATGTGCCGATGATAATCGGATTTGGGTATCCACAGATAACTTATAAGAGAGGTGTTCAAAAAAAACTTGAGAAGAAAAGGACAAAAAGACCTTTTTCTGAAATATTTCTGAAATGATGTTTGACCATCAGTATTAGAAGTGTTTTGTATATACCCTCAGACAAGGAAGGATTCTTTGATTTAGGTGTTTGGCCGATATACAGAAAGAGTTTCACATTGGGAGATGTTTAAAGAAGATATTAAGGGATTTTTATATGAAGCAGGCGCATTGTTTACTTTGCGGATTTTGTTTTGAAAAGTGTCCGCAGCAGTATGTAGAAAGGAGAAATCATGATTGAAGAAACAGTAGTCTTATTAATGGAAAGATGGGATTTTTTTGCAGGACTTTTGACAGAACATTTACAAATATCTTTTATATCTATTTTTATATCTATAGCAGCGGGTCTGGGAATAGGCATATTGATCAGTGAATTTAAAAAAAGTTCAAAGATAGTTATGGGAATAGTCAATTTTATTTATACTATACCATCAATATCCCTTCTCGGATTTTTAATCCCTTTTTCAGGGATAGGAGATACGACTGCAGTTATAGCTCTCAGTGTGTACGCGCTTTTGCCTATGGTGCGCAATACTTATATAGGTATTGCGAATGTCAGTCCTCTGATAGTTGAAGCAGCTTCAGGGATGGGAGGCACTAAAGTTCAGGTTCTTTTTAAAGTAAAGTTACCTTTGGCGATGCCTGTGATAACAGCGGGGATACGTAATATGGCAGTAATGACTATTGCTCTTGCAGGAATAGCATCTTTTATAGGGGCCGGAGGTTTGGGCGTTGCTATATACAGAGGGATAACTACAAATAATAAAGCTATGACTGTTTTAGGGAGCTTTTTAATAGCTTTACTGGCTGTCTTGGCAGACCTTGTGATAGGAAAGATAGAGAAATATACTTATAAGCATAAAGCAATTTAAAGAGTAACAGGGAGGATAAAATGAAGAAGAGGACAGTTGTTTTGATAGTTGGGATTTTATTGGTTATTGTAGGTTTTACAGGATGCAGTAGTAAAACAGGTGTTATAAATATGGCTACTAAACCTATGACGGAACAGTATATTTTGGGAAGTATGATAAAAATACTGATTGAGCAGGATACAGACCTTACGGTAAATATAACGGAAGGAGTGGGAGGCGGTACATCTAATATACAGCCTGCTATGGAAAGAGGCGAATTTGATTTTTATCCTGAGTACACGGGTTCCGGCTGGAATGCTGTGTTGAAAGAGGAAAGCATATATGATGAAAGTATGTTCAGCGAACTTCAGAAAGGCTACGATAAACTGGGGATGACATGGTGTGGTATGACGGGTTTTAATAATACATATGGAATTGCGGTGACAAAGGAAGTTGTTGAAAAGTATAATATTAAGACTTATTCTGATCTGGCAGCTATATCAGGAGATTTGATATTCGGAGCAGAATATGATTTCTTTGAGCGTGAAGATGGATACAGGGCTCTGTATGAAACGTATGGAATGAAGTTCGCTGATACTATGGATTTAGATATAGGTCTTAAATATGATGCTCTCAGACAGAAGAAAATAGATGTTATGAATATCTTTACAACAGATGGTCAGCTTTCAGCCGCAGATGCTGTGGTTTTAGAAGATGACAGAGGTCTATACCCGTCATATGTATGCGGTTTTGTAGTAAGGAATGATTTGATCAGAGAATATCCGGAGCTTCAGAGTGTCTTTGATAAGATGGACAACCTTATAACTGATGACGAAATGGCAGGGCTTAACTATAAAGTAGAAATAGATGGACAGTCTCCGGAAGATGTGGCAAAAGATTTTTTGCAGGAAAAGGGGCTTTTAAAATGACAGATAGTAAAATAATAAGATATGAAAATATTTCTATGGTATATAGTGATAGTCAGGTGATAAGTGATATTAATTTTGAAGTGAAAAAAGGAGAGTTTGTTACTGTCATAGGATCATCCGGGTGTGGCAAGACTACTCTCCTGAAAATGGCAAACGGGCTGATTATTCCCACATCAGGAAATGTGATAGTGAATGGTAAGAATACAAGGCAGACTGATCTTACAAGTTTGAGACGCAGCATAGGTTATTGCGTTCAGGGAAGCGTACTGTTTCCTCATATGACGGTAGCGAAGAATATTGCCTATGTACCGAACCTTCTCAATAAACGAGATAGAAAGAAAATAGATGCGGCAGTCGATAAATGGATGAATATAGTAGGACTGGAATTTTCCATGAAAGAAAGATATCCTTATCAGCTTTCGGGAGGTCAGCAGCAAAGGGTAGGTATAGCCCGCTCTCTGGCAGCATCTCCTGAGATTCTTCTTATGGATGAACCTTTTGGGTCGGTAGATGAGATAACAAGAGGGATGCTGCAGGATGAGATAATACGTATACATGAGCAGACCGGTATAACAATTTTATTCGTTACTCATGATATTAATGAAGCAATGAGGCTGGGGACTAAAGTTCTTGTTATGGACAGAGGATGCGTAAAGCAATACGACAGTCCTGATGCGGTAAGAAAAAATCCGGCTGACGAATTTGTGGAAAAACTTTTATTCAGATCAGTAGAATGATAATTTTGGAGAATAGTTATGGATTATAAGAGGATAGAAAATACAATCTACCTTCGTGTAGATAAAGGCGAGTCGGTAACAAAATCTATATATGATATCTGCAGAAAAGAAAATATTTTAACAGGCTATTTTCAGGGAATCGGTGCATGTGATAAAGCTGAGATTTCTTCGTGGGAGCCGGAAAAAAATGATTTTAATGTGTCTTATATTGAAGGAATGCTGGAAATGGTTTCTCTTATGGGGAATATATCTGAAGGAGATTCAGGAGAACCGTTCCTTCATGGCCATGCAGTATTTTCGTCATTCAGTGAAAAAGGTAATATAATTGTGGTGGCAGGACATTTGCAGGATGCTAGGATAAATTATACAGGGGAAATTATAATCAAGACGGCAGATGAAAAAATCAGAAGAATGACTGATATTGATACAGGCATTGACATATGGTATTTATCATGATATGGAAGGAGCTAACAATATGTTTTTTAAAGTTTTTAATGAGAGTGAAAAGAATACCTCAGAAGTTATAAAGCATTTTAAGAAAATCATGGAAAGTACGCAAGCCGTTGTAATTGGGGCGGGAGCCGGTCTTTCTGCATCAGCAGGATTTGAATATGACGGAGAAACCTTCGGTAGATATTTCTTTGATTTTGAGAAAAAATACGGATTTCATGATATGTATTCGGGGGGATTTTATCCGTTTGAAACTTTTGAAGAGCAATGGGCATTTTGGAGCAGGAATATTTATATCAATAGATATCAGAGAATCCCTAAAAGTGTATATGACGATTTGTACAGTGCTGTTAAGAATAAAGATTATTTTGTAATAACAACTAATGTGGATCATTGCTTTCAAAAGGCAGGATTTGCTAAGAAGAGACTTTTTTATACTCAAGGAGATTATGGTCTTTGGCAGTGTTCAAAACCTTGTCATAATGAGACATATGATAATGAACACAAAGTAAGAGCCATGCTCAGGGCTCAGGGGTTTTCTTTTGATGCAAAAGGCATGTTGTATATAACTGAAAAACAGAGCCTGAAGATGAGGATTCCTTCACGTCTTATACCGAAATGTCCTATTTGCGGCCGTCCTATGTCTATGAATTTGAGATCAGACAGTACGTTTGTGGAAAATAACAGCTGGCACGAAGCTTACGAAAGGTATATGACATTTCTGAGAAATCACAGGAAAAGCAAAATATTGTTTTTAGAGCTTGGAGTGGGAATGAACACTCCCGGTATAATAAAATATCCATTCTGGCAGATGGCAGCAAAAAATCACAGAGCATCATATGCTTGTATTAACCAAGGTGAAGCAGTATGCCCGGAAAACATAGTACAGAGAGCCACATGTATAAATGATGATATAGGTAAGATCCTTAAAAAGATAGCATGATGGCTGTGGTTGTTGAGAGAGGAACACGATATGACACACGATGAAAAAAGATTATTTCTGATAAAAGCACTTTTAGCAGAATCAATGAAATATCCTGATATGGAAGTTTCTGATGAGGCATATTTTCAGGACAAGCTTTTAAGAGGACTGATGAATGTGCGCCTGCCAAAACCTGTAAGTACAGAATTTATTAAAATTCAGGATCAGTATTTATCTGAAAAGGTAAGATTAAAAGGAGTTGTTTCGGCTGAAAAAATTCTATCTGTGAGAGATGAGTTTGAGTCAATACTGCCTTCTGCAGATCGTATCAGTTTGTGGAAAGGAGATATCACAAGACTTGATGCTGATGCTATCGTGAATGCTGCCAATACTACCATGCTGGGATGTTTTATTCCATGTCACGGGTGTGTGGACAATATCATTCACAGCATAAGCGGAGTACAGCTGAGGCTTGCATGTAACGAAATGATGAAGGGACATAAAGAGCCGGTCGGAAGTGCGAGATTAACTTCTGCTTTTAATCTTCCAAGTAAATATGTACTGCATACAGTTGGACCTGTCGTATCGGGAGAACTTACGAAAAAACAATGCCATCAGCTTTCATCCTGCTATAGTTCCTGCCTTGAATTGGCTGCGAAAAATCAGCTGAAATCAGTAGCTTTTTGCTGTATTTCTACAGGTGAATTTTTATTTCCGCGTGCAAAAGCAGCTGAAATAGCCATAAAGACAGTTACTGATTTTTTAAAGAAAAGTACAGAAATAAAAAAAGTTATATTTAATGTTTTTAAAGAGGAAGATTATGATATTTACAGGGGAATTATCTGTAATGGGTAATATCAGATTTTAAATAAAATGCATTTTATTGACATTTATTGCTTGTTTATCATATAATAAATACATATACCTATATAGGTATAGTGATGGGAATAATATGGAGGAATGATATGAGACAGTGTATGGATGCAGACAATCTGCACAGAAGATTAAAAAAAATAATAGGCCAAGTGCAGGCTATAGATAGAATGGTGGACGAAGATGTTCCCTGTGAGGATGTACTTGCGCAGATAAATGCTGCGAAATCAGCTCTTCACAGAGCCGGGCAGGTAGTTCTTGAGGGACATATTAAACATTGTGTCCGTGATGGCATAGAACATGGTGACGCGGATCAGACTATTGAAAACTTTACTAAAGCTGTAGAGCGGTTTGCCAATATGTAATAGAGTTTAGTCAGCAGATAATTTAAGCTTTTAAGTATGCTTATAAGGGTAATCAACACACAGTGCTCTTAGTAAGCATATTTTTTTTGGGGGGAAAATTGTATGAGGATAATAAAACAAATTCATCTTGACAACTAATACCCCTATAGGTATAATTTGCTTATAATACTTATACCAGCATAGGTATAATGAGAGGAGTTATTATGAAGATTTTTATGAAAAAGGTGGAAACTTTTTTAAATGTTGGAGGAACTGTAAAAGAGATAATATTGCTTGCAATTTCCGGTATATCTCTTTTGTTAAGTATCTTTCATATTTTTGACCTTTCTTTTGATTTAGCGTGGATAGCTATAATCCTGTGCGGAATTCCTATAATTCTTGAAGCTGTCATAGGCCTTGTCACTGAATTTGATATAAAAGCAGATGTACTGGTTTCAATGGCGCTTATTGCAGCGGTGTTTATAGGAGAAGATTTTGCTGCAGGAGAAGTGGCATTTATTATGCAGCTGGGAGCGCTTTTGGAGGATATTACCGTTGAACGGGCAAGAGCCGGGATAGAAAAACTTGTTCATCTTACTCCTCAGACTGCAAGAGTTATAAAAAATGGTTCAGAAAAGATTATATCTGCGCAGCAGGTAGCTGTCGATGATATTCTCAGAGTATTGCCCGGAGAGACTATTCCTGTTGATGGGATTGTTCTATCAGGGAAGACGTCGGTGAATGAGGCTGTTATGACAGGAGAATCTTTACCAGTAGACAAATCGGAAGGTGATGAGGTTTCTTCGGGTACTGTAAATCAGTTTGGCCCTTTTGAGATGAAGGCTGTAAAAGTAGGAGAAGACAGTTCTATTCAGAGAATGATAAGACTTGTACAGTCAGCGGATGCGGGGAAAGCAGAGATCGTTGGCATAGCAGATCGATGGGCTACGTGGATAGTTGTTGTGGCTTTGGCAGCAGCAGGATTTACATGGCTTGTATCAGAAGAGCTTATCAGAGCAGTAACTATTCTCGTGGTTTTTTGCCCATGTGCTCTCGTACTGGCAACTCCTACTGCGATTATGGCAGCTATAGGGAACGCTACGAAACACGGATTTCTTGTACGTGAAGGAGATGCTTTGGAGCGATTGGCATCTGTTTCTGAAGTAACTTTTGACAAGACCGGAACTTTGACATATGGAACACCTGAAGTAACTGCAGTAAGAAGTTTTTTGAGTCAATATAGCTATGAGGATATATATGGTTTTTGTGCTTCAGCGGAAAAGCTGTCAGAACATCCTCTGGGCAAAGCTGTAGTTAGGTGCTATATTAACGAGATGGGAAAGGTTCCCGAACAGCCGGATGAATTCAGAATGATCCCCGGAAGAGGCGTTTCCTGTGTTATTAAAGGGAAAAAACTGTTGGCCGGAAATGAAGCTATGATGAAGGATAACAATATTCTGTTTTCAAAGGTACAGAAAGCTGCTGTGAATATGTTTTCAAATCGGGGATGTACGAGTATATATGTAGCTTCAGATGGAGAACCTGCAGGCTATTTGGCTTTGTCTGACACCGTAAGATCGGAAAGTCCTGATATGATAAAATCTCTGATTTCACTTAAAATCAGACCTGTACTTTTGACAGGAGATCATAAAAGTGCAGCAGTTTCTATAGCGGAACGTTTAAATATCAAAGAAGTATACGCAGAATGTTTTCCGGAAGATAAGCTTGGCATGATAGAGCAATATCAAGAACAAGGAAAAAAGATCTGCATGATAGGTGATGGTATAAATGATGCTCCAGCCCTGAAGAAAGCCGATGTGGGAATTGCAATGGGAGAAGTTGGAAGCGATATAGCAGTGGATGCGGCAGATATTGTACTTATAGATGATGAAATCAAAGAACTTCCACATCTTCTTGCTCTGTCAAAAAGAATGATGGCAACCATAAAGTGTAATATGAGCTTTTCTATGATATTGAATTTTATTGCTGTCATACTTGCTATTACAGGTATACTTACTCCTGTGATAGGAGCACTCGTACATAATGCCGGATCTATTATTGTCATTGTAAACTCAGCTATACTTTTGAACTGGAGGAGTAAAATTAAAGTTTAGGCATATTAACAGAGTTTAGTTTTTTTGCACCTTTAATTTTATCCATGGTAAGCACATAGGTTTTATGAATGTAATATAATTGATTTTACTTGGCAAACTGGATATAATATAGACGTGTTATATATTAAAAACAGGAGGCTTAAAGAAAAGCTATGGATTATGAAATTGCTATGGAAATGCAGAGAATATGTACGGGTGAAAAACGAGAATTGACAAGGGGACAAATCGCAGGTGAAATAATAGATCTTAAAAGCCTGACAAAGGGTCTGAAACCCGAAACTGTAAAAAAATGTGAAGAATATTATGAGAACATGATAGGCAGTGGAGAACGTAAGCTTTACGATGTGGATATGCTTATGGAGGAGACTGAATCGATAAAAGCTGATTTTGACAGCTTTATGAAGAATCATAAAGCTGATGATGCCTTCAAAAGATTATATGATGATATTGGAGACTTTTTTCAGATTCCTCCGTTCGAGGGGCTCGATAATATAGAGTATGGAGTTCATGAGGTGTGTGTATTTTCTATTCTTGAGTATTTTACATGGAAAACCCTTTCTAATCACGATCATGAAACATGCCGAGCAGAGTACAGAGAGAGTATAGCAGAAAGAACTTTTGAAGAAGTAGCAGATAAATGGATAGCGGTGTGTGACGATTTACAGAGGAGATATCAGAAGATAGATGGAGATGTGAAAGACCAGTACGGTCTCAAGCTCAAGTTGGCAGGATGCTGTGTTATTGCGGTAACGGCTATAAGGGATCAAGATTCATTTGTTCTTGATATGGCACAGACAGGAGCTTCAGAAAGAGCTAAGGATATTGTGGACGCCCGCGAAAATGAAACATATAAAGAAGGTGAGAGTATTCTAAATGATAATGTTGTAAAACTCTTTGATTTTGTTTATTCTCAGATCCGTGAAAATAGGAAGATATCGTAATGAAGATGCTTTTAGACAAAGATCTCCTTTATGAAATATTATCTGTAGTTGAGGAGATTCCGGAGGGCTGTGTTGCGACTTACGGACAGATTGCGAGACTTATAGGACGTGAAAAAAATGCTCGCCTTGTAGGAAGGGTTCTTTCAATGTCTGAGTTATATGGGGAATATCCGTGCCATAGGGTGGTTAATCATGCAGGTCGACTTGTTCCCGGATGGGAGGATCAAAGGGGGCTTTTGATGAAGGAAGGTGTTCCTATGAAGGATCTGAACCATGTAGATATAAAGAAATGTCTGTGGGAAGAATAAATATATTCTGTTAAATTAAGATATTATGAAAGTTTCTTGGAAATTATGTGAGATATGTTGACTACTATGTTATTTTGTGAATAATAACATAGTAGATTTTTTGTTGTGTAAAAAATGTTAATAGGAGGTATCTTTGCAGGTTATATCGTCAGAAGAGACAAAAACAAGAAATCATCTGATGGATAATATCAAAGGAATATTGATGATTTCCGTGATAACGGCTCATTATTTGAGAGTAGGAGGGAGCTTTCAGCTGTCGTCTTTTGACGGGACAGTATATATCACAGCGTTCTCTTTCATAATGCAGGGCTTTTTATTCTTTTCCGGATATTTTTCCAAAAATCTGCAGAAATGCAGAGACGGAGCTGTGAAAAATTTTCTTTTACCGTATATAATTATGATGCCATTGATGTTTATAAGCAGGTATATACTTTCAGGCAATGCGGAGCTTAATTTTTTTAAACCATCTTTTGCTTTGTGGTTTATGCTGGTAATGTTTGTGTATAGGTTTTTTCTTAAGTCGATTTATAAGATTCCATATATTGTACACATAAGTGTATTTTTAATGCTGATCTCTGGATGTATTCCGTTTTTAGGTGAAGAATTAGCATTAGGAAGGATATGTTCTTTTTTCTTTTTCTTTATTTTAGGGTATAAATGCGAAGAAAAACACATTGAGAAAATAAGAGATATACCGAAGGGTATCATGATCATTGTTCTGATATTTCTGGTTGCATTTTCTTTATTTATGGCATATGGTGAAGTCTGGGACACCGAGGTATGGCAGATGAAAGAATGCTATTTGGCATTTGGGATGAGTAATTTTGAGGGTATATTTGCCAGGTTGGTTTTAGCAGTGACAGCTTTGGGATGGATTATGGTATTGATTAATCTTGCGGGAAAAAAAGAAAGTTGGCTTTCCTGTATAGGGAGGAATACCATGACGGTGTATTTGCTGCATATCCCTATAAGGTATATAATAGAAAGCACAGGGGTAGCCGGTGAGGGAAATGTTTTGTATCATGGAATATTGGCGGCTGCTGTGGTTCTGTCTGTATATGTTTTGTCAAGACCTGTACTTTCCTTATACTATAATAAAATATTGTATTTTTGTTATGATATATTGATAATAGGGGCAGTTGGAAAATGTATGAATCTTATTCACAGAACATATAGGATTGCAGCAGAAACAAGAAAAAAGTATAATCTCGGGGAAAATACAGATAGAAGAGAAGGATCGACTCCAGTACGGTATGAAAGAAAAAGTGATTACTGATAAATATGGAGTATTTGTCGGATAACAGTAAAAGTGTTTTCAGAACAACATAAATTCAGAAGGATATCCGGCATTATTTTAATATTGCAAATATATTATACAAATACAGCAAGTGGATATTAAAAAGTCACTATATATAGTTGACTTTTTTCAGTATTTACTGATAAAATATTATCAACGTAATAAATGAATAAAGATCCGAGTCCTTATTTCCTTCGCTTTGGCAAAGCATGGAATCAGGAACGTTAGGGTCTGCGTGGAAACACGCATTCCTCCCGCATTTGGAAAGGATAAAGTGCCGGCTCTGTATAAAACCTGAACAAGTGCATATTCGATGCCCTGAAGCAATAGTTTTTAACAGAGCATAAGCTCGATGACATCTGTCTTTAGCATTTTAAAGGCCCTTTTCGCTGTGCGGAAAAGGGTTTTTATTATGCGAGAAGTATCGCTCAGGTATTTTGTTGTTGCGTAGTTAAAGTAATGTTGTGAAATCGGAGGCAATTATTATGAATTTAAAGAAAATGACCTTGAACATCAACGGCGCTGACCGTATGTTCATCTGTGATCCTGAAAAGGATACACTGGCATCCGTACTTCGTCGTCTGGGACTGACGGGAACAAAGGTAGGATGCGGCACAGGCGTGTGCGGCGCATGTTCTGTGATATTAGACGGAAAAGTTGTCCGCTCATGTACAAGAAAGATAAGCAGGATAGAAGAATACAGTTCTGTTATGACGATTGAAGGTATTGGTACCGCTCTTCACCCTCATCCGCTTCAGTATGCATGGGTAAATTTAGGTGCGGTTCAGTGTGGTTTCTGTGTTCCGGGATTTATTGTTTCAGCTTATCAGCTTCTGCAGGAAAATCCTGATCCTACGAGAGAAGAAGTTCGTGACTGGTTCCAGAAGCACAGGAATGTGTGCAGATGTACAGGTTACAAGCAGATAGTGGATGCTGTCATGGAAGCTGCTGCTATCATGCGCGGAGAGAAAACTTTTGAAGATATTACATATGATTGGTCAAAAGATATCGAAGAAGGTTTCTATGGAAAGCCTCTCGTAAGACCTAATGCTATGGCAA
Organism: Lentihominibacter sp.; assembly: GCF_046951855.1. Lineage (NCBI taxonomy): Bacteria > Bacillati > Bacillota > Clostridia > Peptostreptococcales > Anaerovoracaceae > Lentihominibacter > Lentihominibacter sp. The sequence continues at coordinate 56,562 of NZ_JBKTXS010000005.1, forward strand.
AAGCATGCGGAGTATGTGATTATGGTGATGATATAGAGCTTAAGATGCCGGCTGAAACTCTTCATGCGGTTCTGGTAATGCCAATGAAGACTAACCATGCCAAAATACTGAACATTGATTTCTCCGAAGCCGAAAAAATGCCTGGAGTTGTTAAAGTCATCACGGCGAAGGATCTGGAAGGCGCAAATAAACTTATGGCATATCAGTTCTCGCCGAGAACAGTTGAATTCGAGCAGACTCATAAACTTCTCCAGGACGAAAAGATCGTAAGATGGGGAGATCCTGTCGCAATGGTGGTTGCTGATACTAAAGATCATGCAAGAGAAGCTGCAGGAAAAGTAAAGGTAGAGCTGGAACAGCTTCCTGAATACATGAGTTATCTTGAAGCAGTTAAACCGGATGCGCAGAGGATTCACGCGTCATTTGACAATATATACAGTACTCAGCCTGTACTCAAAGGCGATTATGACAATGTAGCCAATATGATAGATAATGCTGAGTATACAGTTGAAGGAAGCTTCTATTCATCAAGAGAGCCTCATATGTCCATAGAAGGAGATACAGTTCAGGCATACTATGATGAAGATGGTAAGCTTTGTGTACATTGTAAGACAATGACTCTGTATTTTGACAGAGATGATATGGCAGAAGCTATCGGAATACCTGTGGAAGATCTTCGTGTAATAGAGAATCCTACAGGCGGTTCATTCGGATGGGCAATGAACGCAGCTTCATATGCGTTGGCAGGAGCAGCAACAAAGGTTACGGGTATGCCTGTGGCATTATCAATGACTTATGCTGAATTCATGGCATTCTCCGGTAAGCGTTCTCCTGCATTCTTTAATGCAAGACTTGCATGTGATGAAAACGGTAAGATTCTGGCAGGCGAATTTGATTCAGGACTTGACAATGGTGCATATCCTGAAATGGGTGATGATAAGCTTACTAAGATTCTGAGATTCATGTTCTTCCCTTACTATGTTCCTAATGTTGTCGGACTGGCAAGAAGTGCCGTTACTAATCACAACTTCGGCGTTCCTTACAGAGGATACGGTGCACCTCAGGCTTATACATGCGGCGAAGCTTTGATAGATATGATGGCTGAAAAGATGGGAATGGATCCATTTGAATTCAGATATAAGAATATAGCAAGACCGGGAGATACAAACCTCAACCAGAGAAACTTCCTACAGTATCCAATGGAAGAAATGATGGATACTCTCAAACCTATTTATGATGAAGCTGTAAAGAGAGCCAAGGAAGAAGACACACCTGAAATCAGAAAGGGTGTAGGTATCGCATGGGGCGGATACAACGTAGGTCTTGGCGGAGTTGATGAAGCTACTGTAGCTATCGAACTTGTAGGAGACGGCAAATTCAGAAAGTATGATACATGGCAGGATCAGGGACAGGGTGGAGACGCAGGTTCACTGGTATGTACGTTGGAAGCGCTCAGACCTTACTTCCCGGAAGTTACACCTGATGATGTAAAAGTAATACAGACAGACAGTAAATATTGCCCTAATACAGGTGAATCAGCAGGTTCAAGATCTCACTTTGCAAACGGTAAAGCATCTATCGTAGCGGCTAAAAACCTGGCAGATGCTATGCGTAAGGAAGATGGAACTTACAGAACTTATGATGAAATGATAGCGGAAGGCATTCCTACACGATATGACGGACACTGGGTAGCGGCAGATGAATGGGATTACTTCGATTTTCTGGATCCTAATGATGGAAGCGGCGAACCTACTTATGCTTATACTTATGCTCTGTATCTGGCAGAAGTTTCTGTGGAGACAGCTACAGGAAAGACTACAGTTGATAAGATGACTTGCGTTGACTGGGTAGGTAAAGTAGGTAACATTCAGTCTGTAAACGGTCAGGCGTTCGGCGGTATGTCTCATTCTATAGGATTTGCTCTTTCCGAAAACTATGAGGATGTCAGAAAAGATACTAATATGCTGAGAGCAGGAGTGCCTTATATCAAGGATATTCCTGATGATATGACGGCTATACATCTTGACGGATACGATGAAAGAGGACCTTTCGGTTCATCCGGGGCTTCAGAGGCATTCCAGTCATCAGATCATGTAGCTGTAATAAATGCTATTAATAATGCATGTGGAGTAAGAATTTATGATCTGCCGGCGTCTCCTGAGAAAGTAAAGGCAGGAATAGACGCTATCGCCAGAGGAGAAGAACCTTCTAAGCCTGGCAAGTATTTCCTCGGTTCCGATATGTATGAAGAGCTGGAAAAACTTAAGGCAAATCCATTAAGCTGGGATTAATATGCAGAATTGATTTTAAAAAGCAAAGTAATGACGATAGACCGCTGATATTCAGTGGTCTATCATTTTATCATATAGGAATGGCGAGGAAAGGAAAATCAATATATGACGAGTTTTTATGTCCATATATGTGAGAAAGGACATGTAAAGACGGATTTCAGAAGGGTAAAAGCGGGGCAAGTGTGCAGTGAATGCGGCTCTTCATTATTGGATTCTTGTCCGGCTTGCGGGCAGTTGATAAAAAAATGGTATTATTATGGATCAGTTCCCAGAGGGCCAAAAGCAGAAAGCGTTAAGAGGCCGGATTCTTGTACGAGGTGCGGCCGTTTATTTCCATGGTCTGTCAGAAAACCAAACGGTTTTCAGAACAAAGACAGATGAAATAAGACAGTATCTTTACTTTCAAAGTATTGTAAGGTATACTAAATAAAAAGTAATATCTTAACAGGAGGAGAAGTAAAAATGCAGCAACAGAATAATAATCAGAACATGTATGACAATCAGGGCCCCAACGGGGAGATTCCGGGAAAGAACCAGGCGGTGGCATCACTTGTATTAGGTATAATATCAGTTGTTCTCTGGTTTTTTGGCTATTCGGCTATAATTTCTGTAATATTGGGAGTTATAGGGCTGGTTCTTGCATCTAAATCCAAGGAAGCGGGATTTGACGGAGGATTAAGAACCGCAGGGTTTGTGTTATCCATAATAGGAACCATAGGCGGAGCCTTTTTCTTTATTGCATGCGTTGCATGTGTAGGCATGTTAGGAATCGCGGGTATAGGAGCCGGAATGTGATATCGGAAATAGTGATATTAGGCAGGGAAATCCCTGTATATGGTTTGATTGGAATATTGGGCGTATGCTTAGCACTGGCATATGCCTTATTTTCTTGCAAAAAATTTGCTCTTGATAGAGATGATACTGTATATATTTTTATTTTCGCAGCGATAGGAGCTGTTATAGGAGCGAAAATCTTGTACCTTATGGTTTCATCGGGAGAGATATATAAGGATATATCGTCGGGAGATATGCCGCTGACATTGATTTTTATAAAATATGCCAGTGGAGGGATGGTGTTTTACGGAGGGCTTTTAGGAGCGCTGGCAGCCGGCTGGTATACAGCGGGCAGATATAAAAAAAATATAATTGATTTTTTGCCGGTGCTGGTGCCTGGATTTGCGCTTGCTCATGGCATAGCCAGACTTGGATGTCTTATGGTTGGCTGCTGTTATGGCATAGAGATATCCTGTCCTTTGAGTATCATATATAATTCCTCACAGATTGCGCCTAATAATGTCAGTTTATTTCCTGTTCAGGGAATTGAGTTCGTCGGTGAAATGATTATTTTTTTTATTCTTGTATATATTTCGAGACGTATTCGTCACAGGATAACGGTTTTATATATTTATATATTGATGTATGCGCCTATGAGGTTTTGCCTGGAGTTTTTTAGAGGCGACGCAGCAAGAGGGAGTGTTCTGATGTTTTCTGTATCTCAATGGATAAGTTTAATATTGGTAGCGGCGGTTCTTGTGATGATTTATATTTCACAGAGAAAAGTTCCGGCAGAAAGGAATGTCACAGATGATAAGAAAAGCAGTTAAAGATGATGTAAGTTCTATAGTACGTATATATGATGCTATATTGGATAGAGAAGAAGAAGCTGAAGAAAAACTTATAGGATGGGTAAGGGGAATTTATCCTACAGAACAGACAGCCGAAGAAGCTTTGCGTAAAGGAACCTTATTTGTATATGAGGAAAACGGTGAAATAGTAGCGGCAGCTAAGATAGACCAGGAGCAGGTCTGTGAATATGCAGACTGTCATTGGGAATTTGATGCTCCTGATAATGAGATAATGGTGATGCATACTCTTGTAGTGGATCCTCAATGTTCAAAAAAGGGTTACGGAAAATCTTTTTTGGATTTTTATGAAGAATATGCCGTAAAGAACGGGTGCGGATATCTTCGTATTGACACTAATGAGAAGAATACAGTGGCGCGCAGCATGTATAAAAGGAACGGATACAATGAAGTTGGCATAGTACCTTGTTCTTTTAATGGTATTAAAGGAGTAAATCTCGTATGCCTTGAAAAGAGAATTCAGTATGACAGGTAGTCTTTGTCTTTATCTTTTCTATGAAGAATCAATTTGACTATGACCGAGTCTTTATCTTTATTTTTTACATAAAAGAATCCTAATATGGAAAAGACAAGCGCGCCTATGAAATTTACAAGAAGATCCTGCATGGTATCAATGAGGCCGATATCGAGATATCCGCCAAGTGCCAGATCTTTTCCGGAGACAGTAACGTCTTGAATATCCTTGATTATTATAGGAATGTTTTCTCCTGAGGAGTTTAAAGATACAGATGATATAGTATGTATAACAGTATCTTTTTGCATATCCAGGTTGAATATCTGATCCATTCCAAATTCAAAAAATTCCCAGATAACCCCTATTGTCATTGAAAAACAGAAAGCTACGATAGAAGTAAAAAGCGGTGAAAGCTGAAACAGCAATTTATCGCTTTTGTTTAATAATTGTACAAGAGAAAGTCCTATGGCAGCGGTAAGAAAGCCATTAAGAGTGTGAAGAACGGTATCCCAAAAAGGAAAAATACTATAAAAATTACATATTTCCCCTAAAATTTCAGCAGCGAATATGAAAAAAAGTATGGTGATTTCCAACACAGTGGGAACCTCTATACGAAGTGCTACTTGAAAGAAGCTTGGAATTATGAGAAGAATCAAAGTAAGTACACATAAAAAGGCACTTTCATAACTTCTGTTTAATATTTCAAAGATCATCATACATATGACTAAAAAGCGCAATATATTGTATATGATGAAGGAGCTTTTATGTTCTCTAAGTTCATGTTTCATTGCCTCATATAATCTGATGGGGAATTTTTCTTTCTTTTTTTTCATTGCTCTCCTCTGTAACGTCGATAGTATCAAATAAAATTCTACACTATTATAACAGGTGATAAAATATAAATCTACTTTTTAGATAATGGAAGTACCGATATGAAACTTGTAAGCCCATTTCGAATAGTATGTATCATACGTTAAAAACAAAGGAGGGCATATATGATTCGAATTAGTTTATGCATGATCGTAAAGGACGAAGAGGCTGTTCTGGAACGTATACTTGAGCAGATGAAAGATATCGCAGATGAGATCATAATTGTGGATACAGGTTCATCGGATTCTACCAAAGATATCGCACAAAAATATACTTCAAGAGTTTTTGATTATGAGTGGCACGATGATTTCGCAGCGGCGCGAAATTTTGCCTGCAGTAAAGCGTCTATGGACTATTGGATGTGGCTTGATGCCGATGACGTTGTTACTTCGGAAAACCAGAAAAAGATAAAAGAGCTTAAGGAGACTTTGGACCCAAGTATTGACGTGGTGATGATGAAATATCTTGCTGGATTTGGAGAAGATGGCGCTGCTAATTTTTCTTATTACAGAGAAAGGCTGATAAAAAACAAAAAAGGTTTTTTATGGGAGGGTAGAGTACATGAAGCAGTAACACCGAGGGGTAAGATAATTCATTCAGATATAGAAATAGAACACAGGAAGATGGTTTCGGCAGATGCAGACAGAAATCTCAGGATATATCAGTCTATAATAGCGGAAGGGCAGAGTCTGGAACCGCGACATCAGTTTTATTACGGCAGAGAACTTTATTATCATGGAAAATATGATGAAGCGTTATCGGTATTTGAGGAGTTTTTGAAATCATCTGAAGGATGGAGAGAAAATAAAATAGATGCGTGTATGCAAACAGCGTTGTGTTATGAAAAAATAGGTGATTCTGAGCATCGTCTCAACAGTTTGCTTAATAGTTTTAAATACGATACGCCAAGGGCTGAGGTTTGCTGCGAAATTGGAAGATTTTTTATGGAACAGAAGACTTTTGAGATTGCTGTTTATTGGTATGAACAGGCTCTTACAGTTCCTGATAAAAGTCAAGAAGGAGGATTTGAACAAAAAGAATATCATGACTATATTCCGCTTATTCAACTGTGTGTATGTTATGACCGTCTGGGAGATCATTATAAAGCATGGCAGTATCATTTGCGCACAACATCTTTAAAACCTAAAGCAGATGCAGTTTTAAAAAATCAAAAATATTTTGAGCGCCTGTTCTCAGAATCATGAAAAAAATGTAACCGGATCTGAAAAAAAGCATATGGTAGAGTATAGGCGTTAGAATAGACGCTGATGACGTATGAATAATAGTATATTCATATTTGTCAGGCATAAGAAATGCTAATAAGGAGGAAAGTGTATGCTTTTTAATAATCCAAATAATAATGATTGTTGCTGCAACAATTTTAATAATACTTGCTGTGACAGAGGACCGACAGGACCGACAGGTCCGAGAGGATGTCCCGGTCCGAGAGGTCCAAGAGGAGCCCAGGGGCCAATGGGCCCGGAAGGCCCTATAGGATTTCCGGGTCCAACCGGTCCAATGGGGCCGCAGGGCCCTGCCGGATTGAACGGTGATATAGGGCCAATAGGTCCAACAGGTCCGCAAGGCCCTGCCGGATTCCCGGGTCCACAGGGTCCAACCGGGGCAACTGGAGTAACCGGAGCGACAGGTCCGACGGGAGCCCAGGGGCTGGCAGGTTTAGCAGGTCCAACAGGTCCGACGGGTCCAACAGGCCCAACCGGAGCTACGGGCCCAACAGGTCCTGCAGGAGCCGGAATTGATACTGTAGCTGAGTTTGTGCAGGGAACACCTTATCCAAGAGGTGCTATGTTGTTTTATAACGGTGCTCTTTATCAGGCAGCTGTTGATGATCCAGTGGGAACACCGGGAACATCTCCTGATTTTGATCTGGTAACTGTTACAGCGACAGGAACAACAGGAGCAACGGGTCCAACAGGCCCAACCGGAGCTACAGGCCCTGCAGGAACAGATGGGGCAACAGGTCCGACGGGTCCAACAGGTCCAACCGGAGCAGAAGGTGCAGCCGGAGCGGCAGGAACAGATGGAGCAACAGGTCCGACGGGTCCAACAGGCCCAACCGGAGCAGAAGGTGCAGCCGGAGCGGCAGGAACAGATGGGGCAACAGGTCCGACAGGCCCAACAGGTCCAACAGGCCCAACCGGAGCAGAAGGTGCAGCCGGAGCGGCAGGAACAGATG
>NZ_JBKTXS010000005.1:64116-84502 GCF_046951855.1 Lentihominibacter sp.
GGGCGACAGGTCCGACAGGCCCAACAGGTCCGACCGGACCGACGGGAGCAGTGCCGGCACCGGCAGCAGCTGTTACTGATTTGTCATCCAGTGCATCGCTCACAGATGTAGTGAACAAAGTCAATGAACTTCTTGAAAGTCTTAGAGATGCAGGTTTCTTAGCCCAGTAATAAATAAGAATATTATAAAAATGCCGGTTTCCAAAAGAGCCGGCATTTTTGATTTAAAGTATGAAATTTTTTACAAGGTTAAGTAATAAGGCGAGCATGCGGCTGTAGAGATGTTGCTACTTGAAGTGTCGAAATTGCAACCATATCTTGCTGGAATTTTATCTGTTTAAATGATATTGTTATATTATACAAATGAAAAAAGGAGATATAATGGAATGACTTTTGGAGAAAAAATTCAGAGCCTGAGAAAACAATCAGGACTTTCACAGGAAGAGCTGTCATACCGATTAGGTGTGTCTAGGCAGGCAGTAAGTAAGTGGGAGAGAAATAGCGGATATCCTGAAACAGAGAAATTGATAAAAATGAGTAAACTTTTTAATGTGACTATAGATTATCTGTTGGGAGAAAATAATAGCAGCGTGTGGCAAGAAAAGAATGGTATATATGTAAGTATGAAAGATGTAAATGGTTTTTTATCATTTCAAAAATTAAAATACCGAAAGATAGGAGCAGCAGCGGGCATATTGACTGCATCTTTTTCTTTAGCATTTATTTCTTTCGAAAGCAATATGATAATATTTATGACATTTGTTATAGTAGGGGCAGTGCTTTTTATTTCTGCAAAAATATCCGGCGATCGATATAGGGAGTTGAATAAAAAAACGCTTTATTTTGATCAGGAAGTCAGAGAAAAGTTGCTTGTTGAATTTGATAGGAAGGATAAATTCATGCAGATGTTGATCCTAACAGGCATGGCCTTTATTGCTGCGGGGGTTCTGGTTTTTCCTCTTATGTCGGTAATTGATAAATACATCTCAGATGATGTTATTTTTGCTTCGGGAGTGATATTAGCCGGAGCAGGAGTATACTTATGTGTATCTGTCTGGGGAGTCATCAAGTCTTATCGTCTGCTTATAATGAATGAAAAAGGTCAGGAGGAACTTTAAGATGAAAAAATTTTTGATTTTGTTTTTTTTGTGTATTCTGTGTCTTTGTGGATGTAATTCACGGGAAAATGTGCACAACATTTCTTTATACAGTGCAGATAAGGAGCAGCAGATAAGTATAAAGTCAGCAGACTCTGTTTTTTCAGATAACATTTCCGACAGTGGTGAAATAAAAAAATTTGTAAATAATTTAAGAATAGAAGATTGGGAACTCAGTCAGCTGCCTGAAAATGCTCAAGAATCCGGAAACTTTACTTTTTTGCAGGAAAAAACAGAAAAAATACTGCAGGCAGAAGCCGATGAAAGATTGTATGAGTTTTTTTCATTTTCGTGTTATAAGGATCTTCCGTATATATCAGTTAAAATAGCTGACTCAGAGATGAATTTTAAAATCTCAGAGGATACAGCCGGCTATCTGAATGACTTTTTAACTGATAAATGATATAAACTTTACATGCCGCAAAACAGCATATATAATATAAAGCATAGATAGATGAGAGAGGCATTGACCGTTATAATTTGAAGTCAAATGAATTTATGCTGATGAAGTCATTATCTAAGGGAAATGGAGGAAACAGAGCTGCAAAAGTGGGAAACCGGGCGGTGTCAGTATCATATGTGAGTATTGTGTGGTATGAAACAAGAAATATAGCCGGAAGCAGTGATATGGATCAGGCACTGCTTCCGGTAATTTTTACTCTTGAATAATATATGATTTTACGATTTCGGCATGATATAATATGTGATAATCTTTATTAGCTCCTGTGTTTGAAGAATCTACATTTTGAGGATAAAATCTGGCGGCATCTTCAGGTGGGATCTCCGATGGATCTTGAGCTTGCTTGTATATGATTTTGCATTCTAAAGTAAGAGGATATTCTTTTATGGCAGGAACGTCGATATTCTCAGCAGTTTCTATGGTTAGACCGGCTTCGTTTATTTTATTTGTATTTCGTCCGGATATTGTACCGCATAACCCTATAGCTTTTCTGTCCGTGTTTCCCCATGGTATGTTCAGTGTAAAAAAAGGGTTTTTATCCAGCTGTTCTTTTGTAAAACGTCCCGTTCGTACAAGTGCTACAAATACAGGCTTTCCCCATTCGATTCCGATCATGCCCCATCCTATAGTCATAGAGTTTACTTTTCCGTCGGCTTTTGTTGTAAGTAATATACCTTTGCTCAGCTGATTTGTTATTTCGGATGCATAGTCCAGTGCATTTATTTCTTTTTTCATTGATAATTACCTCCTTATTGATTTGATGGGCTAATTATATAACCGGAAAGAATATATTACAAGAATATGATCCGAAAAGAGCCTTAATATAAGTGAAGCAGAGGTTGATTTATATACGAAAATCATAACACAAAATATTTAAGGAGATTGAGATATGATAAAAATATTATTCATCTGCCACGGCAATATTTGCCGAAGTACTATGGCGGAATTCGTTTTAAAGGATATGGTAGATAAGGCCGGGATTTCTCATGACTTTCACATAGAATCGGCAGCAACGAGCAGAGAGGAGATAGGCAGTGATACAGATCCGAGAACTAAGCGTAAGCTTACAGAGCACGGGATAAGCTTTACGAAGCGATGTGCTCGGCAGATGATGAAAAAAGATTATGATGAGTTTGATTACATAATCGGTATGGATGATGCCAATATCAAAAATATCATGAGAATAACGGGCGGTGATCCTGAAGGCAAAATAAGGAAACTTTTGGATTTTTGCGAAAGAGATGAAAGTATTGCTGATCCGTGGTATACAGGTAATTTTGATGATACTTATGATGATGTGAGGCAAGGGTGTGCGGCGCTTTTGGATCATCTAAAGGAAGCGGTTAAGTAAAATATCAGGTGAAAGGAATACTATAGACATGAAATATATAGAGGTTTTTCCACAGTTTGATGATGTTGTGGGATTTTTTTCTACACAGAGGGGTGCATCGGAAGGATATCCGTATAGCAGAGAGGATGTTTTTGCTGAGGTTGGCCTTAAGGATGCAGCTGTTGTGTGGCCCAAGCAGATACATGAAGACCATATAGCTGTAGTGAGCCGACGTCCGGAGGGGCCAATAAGGATTCCGGATACAGATGGTCTGATAACTGATTTAAAGAATGTACTTTTGACGACGGTGCATGCAGACTGTCTGCCTGTCTATTTTTTTGATCCGGAAAAAGGTGTTATAGGTCTTGTTCATGCTGGATGGAGGGGCTCTGCGGCGTCTATTGCTTCTAAAGCGGCAGAAAAGATGACAGCGGTTTTTGGATGTGAAAAATCAGATATACACGTATATATAGGGCCCGGAATAAGTAAGTGCTGCTTTGAGATAGGAAAAGAGGTGTATGATATATTCAGCAAAAAATCATTTTTTACGGAAGAACTGGCAGATAAAAAGGTTAATGACAGCGGAGAGACGAAATACTATATAGACCTTAAAAGCGTAAACCGAAGGCAGCTTGAGAATATCGGAATAAAGCCTGAAAACATACAGCAGAGTAGCCACTGTACGTGCTGTGAGCCCCGTCTTTTCTGCTCTTACAGAAGAGAGGGAGGCACGGATAAAAGAATGGGCGCTGGGCTTTGCATGATATGATTGCTATTTTTTTCTTGAAGGATTATAATAATTTATGTATACAAAATTAATAAGGAAGGAACTTCAAATGCTTAAAGTAAAAAACCTATCTTTTTCTGTCAGCGAAAAAGGGACGGATAGAAATATATTGTCTGATATAAGTTTTGATGTGAGAAGCGGAGAAATGCTTGTGATAACAGGACCTAACGGAGGAGGCAAGTCAACCTTGGCGAAGGTTCTTATGGGTATAGAAAAAGCTGACTCGGGAAAAGTTATCTTAGATGGTACTGATATAACAAATTATGACATAGATGAAAGAGCTGAAGCAGGGATTGGATTTGCATTCCAGCAGCCGCCCCGATTTAAGGGGATGACTGTGGACAAGCTTATTTCCCTTGCTGCGGGAGAACATAAGAGTGAGGCTGAATGCTGCTCACTTTTGAGCAGAGTGGGACTTTGTGCTCAGGAATATGTCAAAAGAGAAGTTGACAATACTCTTTCAGGCGGCGAGATGAAAAGACTGGAAATTGCTACAGTTCTTGCTAAACCTCATAAACTTTGTATATTTGATGAACCGGAAGCGGGGATAGATCTGTGGAGTTTTTCTATGCTTATACAGCAGTTTGAGGAAATAAAGAAGGATAAAGAGCAGAGCCTTATATTGATCTCTCATCAAGAGAGAATTATGCAAATGGCTGACAGAGTAATGGTCATAGAGGATGGCAAAGTTGCAGGGATAGGAAAAAGAGAAGATATATTGCCGCAGCTTATGAAACAGGGGCCGTCATGCTGTTCATATTTAAAGAGACTGGAAGATATGTAGGAGGATATGGAAGTGGCAGAACTTGATAAAGTAACGCAGGCGATACTTAAATATATAGATGAAGCCGGATTTAAGCAGGAAGGAGCTTTTAATCTGAGGCATAACGGTATGGCTCTATGTCATGGTGACAGTGAGCATATAAAAATCGTCAAAAAAAAGGATAAACCGGGTATAGATATTTACATTGACTCGGAGACGAACGGTGAAGAGGTTCATATTCCTGTGGTTCTCGATGCTTCAGGATTTACTGATAAGGTGTATAATGATTTTCATATTGCCGACGGGGCGAAGGTAGTGATTATAGCAGGCTGTGGTATACATAATGATGGGCATGCTGACAGTCAGCACGACGGCGTACACTCCTTTTTCGTAGGCAAAGGAGCCAATGTCACATATAGGGAGAATCATTACGGGGCCGGTGACGGAGAGGGAGCGAGAATACTGAATCCCGTAACAGAAATATTCATAGATGATGACAGTGTTTTTACCTTGGATACTTCCCAGATAAGGGGTGTCGATTCTACCAAGAGGGAGACTCATGTGGAGCTGGGTAAGAATTCAAAGATTTTCGTAATGGAGAAGCTTATGACTCACGGCAATCAAATGGCTGAATCCAATATGGAGGTAAGGCTTAATGGAGAAGGGAGTTCTGCGCAGATAATTTCCAGATCGGTCGCTAAAGAAAACTCCGGTCAGATATTCCATCCTGCTGCTGTGGGCAACTCCAAGTGCAACGCACATATTCAGTGTGACTCCATAATCATGGACAAGGCTCAGGTGCGTTCCATCCCTGAGATAAACGCCAAGCATCTTGATGCGGCCATAATACACGAGGCTGCTATAGGAAGAATAAACGATGAACAGCTTATAAAGCTGAGGACTATGGGAATGAAGGCTGAAGAAGCAGAGAACGTTATTATAGAAGCGTTTCTCAATTAATTTACAAGCGGAGTTATATCCGCAGGGGAGGCATAATGAAACTGATTTCTTGGAATGTAAACGGGATAAGAGCGGTTATGGGCAAGGGATTTCTTGAATTTGCCCACAATCAGGATGCAGATATACTTTGTGTTCAGGAGACTAAAATGCAGGAGGGACAGGCAGAAGTACCGCTGAAAAATTATCATCAGTACTGGTGTTCAGCGGAAAGGAAGGGATATTCAGGAACAGCGGTGTTTTCTAAGGAAGAACCCATATCCGTATCATACGGCATTGGAATAGATGAACACGATCGCGAGGGGAGAGTCATAACAGCCGAATATGATGGCTTTTATCTTGTTAATGTGTATGTTCCCAATTCACAGGATGGACTTAAAAGACTTGACTACAGAATGAAATGGGAAGACGATTTTCTGGCGTATTTGAAAAAACTTGAGGAGTTTAAGCCTGTTATCGCGTGCGGAGATTTTAATGTGGCACATAAGGAGATCGATCTTAAGAATCCGAAAACCAACAGAAAAAATGCCGGATTCTCGGATGAAGAACGCGGCAAAATGACTCAGCTTCAGGAAGCTGGATTCACGGACACTTTCAGATATTTTTACCCCGATAAAGAAGGCATATATTCATGGTGGAGCTATCGTTTCAATGCCAGAAAGAATAATGCGGGATGGCGTATTGACTATTTTCTTACGTCAAAGTCTCTGGATGATAAACTGAAAAAAGCAGAAATCCTCACCGATGTTTACGGCAGCGATCACTGCCCTGTATTGCTTGAGATAGAAATATGATATTCTCTACACCATACCGATAAAATGCTGTACCAGCAGCGAGATTACAGCTACGACAAACCAGCAGCATAATCCTAAAATCATAGGCTTCAGACCATTGGTCAGAAGCTTTTTTAGGTTGGTGTTTATTCCTATCGCCGTCATGGCCATAATAATCATGAACTTTCCTACAGCAACAAGTGTCTCGGATACTGATGCGGCAATAGGCAGGAATGTATTGAGTATAGCAGTCAGTACGAAACCGAGAACAAACCAAGGGAAAACTTTGATGAAGCTGAAATTATTGTCATCACTTGCAGTTTCCTCTGTCTTGGAGCGAGAAATCTTATGAGTGGTATATACTGCCAGAACAAGTGTGATAGGCACAATCATAAGTGTTCTGGTGAGCTTTACTATAGTAGCAAAAGCGAGGGCTGTATTATTGCCTGCGGCGCTGCTCCATGAAGCTCCGGCAGCTACTACAGAGCTTGTATCGTTTATGGCGGTGCCGGCCCACATTCCGAAGCCGGTATCACTGAGATCCAAAAGATGGCCCAGAGCAGGGAAGATGAATACAGCAATTATATTGAAAAGGAATATTGTGGAAATAGCTTGGGCTACATCCTCGTCTTTAGCTCTGATAACAGGAGCTGTTGCAGCGATGGCAGAACCTCCGCATATGGAAGTGCCGACACCGATTAAAGTGGTTATATCTCCATCGGTTTTAAGAAGTCTTCCCATAATATAAGCTGTTATAAACGAAGATGTGAGAGTAAACAGCATTACGAGAAGAGACTGGCCGCCTACCTTTATAACGTTAAACAGATTCATCTCAAAGCCCAGAAGTATTATAGAGTACTGAAGTATATATTTTGATGTGAATTTTATGCCCTTTTCCAGCTTTTCGGGTCTTCTGAAAAAGGCTATTATCATGCCTATCAATATACCGAAGACCGGTCCGCCGATTATGGGAAATTTCATTCCCAAAAGCCACGCAGGTATAGCTGTTATAAAGCAGAATATAATACCGATTAATGTTTCTTTTTCAAAAAATTTATTTTTCATGTAATAATCTCCTTTGTTCCACAGAAAATATTAAAACATTTCAGAGATTTTGTAAAGCAGGTTTATAAATAAAAAAGTATTGACATATACCGTACGGGGGTATACTATATAAACATAACAATAGAGGACAAAGGAGAATCGGTACTGATGGATAATGAGAAAAATTGCTGTCATAAGACAAAGGAAAGGTCACCTCAGGAATATAAGAAACTTATCAACCGTCTGAGCAGAATAGAGGGGCAGATAAGGGGCATTAAAAAAATGGTAGAGGAAGATTCGTACTGTACGGATATATTGATACAGGTGGCGGCGGTCAATGCAGCGCTGAACTCTTTTAACAAGGAATTACTGGCAAGTCACATAAAAACGTGTGTGGCAGATGATATAAGAGCGGGTAAGGATGATACTATAGACGAACTCGTTGATACTTTGCAGAAGTTGATGAAATGAGGAGGAGATCATATTGAAACAATATAATGTTACAGGGATGAGCTGCGCTGCCTGCAGCAGCAGAGTTGAAAAGGCGGTGAGCAAAGTTCCGGGCGTCGAGAGCTGTTCTGTAAGTCTTTTGACTAATTCTATGGGTGTAGAAGGCACGGCTTCTCCCGATGAAATAATATCGGCAGTTGAGAGGGCAGGATATGAAGCTGCGGAGAAAGGATCTTCTGACGCTATAAATGATGCGACAGCAGATTCATATGAAAATAATATGCTCAAAGATACGGAAACGCCGGCTCTTAAGAAAAGGCTTATAGCATCAGTATCAGTACTGGCTGTACTCATGTACTTTTCCATGGGAGCCATGATGTGGGGATGGCCTCTGCCAGGATTTCTGGAAGGAAATCATGAGGCTATGGGTATTTTGCAACTCATATTGTCTGCAGTTATCATGGTTATAAATCAGAAGTTTTTTATAAGCGGATTTAAAAGTTTATGGCACAGATCTCCAAATATGGACACTCTCGTGGCTTTAGGATCGGGGGCAGCCTTTGTGTATAGCACATATGCGCTGTTTGCTATGACCGGCGCTCAGATAGATGCGGATATGGATTCAGTAATGAAATATATGCATGAATTTTACTTTGAGTCAGCAGCCATGATTTTAGCTCTAATAACAGTGGGAAAGATGTTGGAAGCAAGGTCAAAGGGGAAGACGACTGATGCTTTGAAAGGTCTCATGAAATTGGCGCCAAAAAGTGCGGTTATTCTTAAAGATGGAATAGAAATGCAGGTACCCGTGCAGCAGGTAAAGAAGGGCGATATATTTGTGGTTCGTCCCGGAGAGAATATTCCTGTGGACGGAGTTGTAAAGGACGGTATCAGTGCAGTAAATGAGTCGGCTCTTACAGGGGAGAGTATTCCTGTAGATAAAGGGCCGGAGGATACAGTTTCAGCTGCTACTATAAATCAGTCAGGCTTTCTCAAATGTGAGGCTACGAGAGTTGGAGAAGATACGACTCTGTCACAGATAATAAAAATGGTAAGTGAAGCAGTTGCTACGAAAGCGCCTATAGCTAAAGTAGCAGATAAAGTTTCAGGAGTATTTGTTCCGGCTGTCATAGCTATTGCTGCGGTTACTGTAATAGGCTGGCTTATAGCAGGGCAGACTATAGGTTTTGCTTTAGCCAGAGGTATATCTGTGTTGGTGATAAGTTGTCCGTGTGCATTAGGACTTGCTACACCGGTAGCTATAATGGTAGGAAACGGAATAGGGGCTAAAAACGGTATTCTTTTTAAAACTGCAGTTTCCCTTGAAGAAACGGGAAAAATGCAGATAGTAGCTTTGGATAAGACGGGGACCATTACAAAGGGTGAACCGAGGGTTACTGATATAGTAGTATCTTCGTCTGTAACGGAAGAAAGTCTTTTGCATTATGCTTATTCGCTTGAGATAAAGAGTGAACATCCTCTTGCTAAAGCGGTGGTTGAGATGGCAGAGGAAAAGGGTGTAAAGGCAGAAGAGGTATCGGAGTTTAAGATTATGCCCGGAAACGGACTGTCTGCCCGAATGAATGGCGCTTTGATTGTGGGCGGAAGTCTCAGCTTTGCACAGAGCAGCATGGGAGTATCTGATGATTTGAGAAATAAAGCCGACAGACTTGCTCGTGAAGGAAAGACTCCGTTGTTTTTCGGAAAAGACGGTGATGTTTTAGGTATGATAGCTGTTGCCGATGTAATAAAAGAAGACAGTCATAAAGCTGTAAAACAGCTTCAGAATATGGGGATAAAAGTCGTGATGATAACAGGCGACAATGAGCAGACGGCTAAAGCTATAGGAAAGCAGGCCGGAGTGGATCAGGTGATAGCCGGAGTACTTCCTGAAGGCAAAGAAGAAGCGATACGCGGCCTTCAGGAAGAAGGAAAGACAGCTATGGTGGGAGACGGGATTAATGATGCTCCTGCGCTCACAAGAGCTAATATGGGTATAGCTATAGGTGCGGGTACAGATGTGGCTATAGATGCAGCTGACGTGGTACTGATGAACAGCAGTCTTATGGATGTGCCTACAGCCATAAGACTCAGTAGACTGACTTTAAGGAATATACATCAGAATCTATTTTGGGCCTTTATATACAATGTAATCGGCATTCCTTTAGCAGCAGGAGTATGGATACATCTTCTGGGCTGGCAGCTGAATCCTATGTTTGCAGCAGCAGCTATGAGTTTGTCAAGTTTCTGTGTCGTAACTAATGCACTGACATTAAATCTGTTCAATATACGCAATACAAAACATGACCATAAGAGGAAAAATAAATATAAACAAGTAAAAGAGGAGGAAATAACAATGGAAAAAACTATTAGAATTGAAGGAATGATGTGCCAGCACTGCGAGGCGACAGTGAAAAAGACTCTTGAAGAGTTGGATGGTGTAAAGAGTGCGCAGGTAAGCCATGAGAAAGGAACAGCTGTCGTTGATATGGCATCTCCGTTGTCTGATAATGTGCTTAAGAAAGCCGTGGAAGATAAGGATTATAAAGTGACTTCCATAGAATAATTTCTTTAGTTGTTATTTTTTTCAGACACTGTAAATATAATATCTCAGGTGGTGATATTATATGATTATTATGGTGAGAAAAAGAGGTATTCTTAAAATGCTTGGTACTGTAGCCGCGGCAGGGGTATTCGCCGCGGCTCTTTTTGCCGGTGTAAACGTGGCAAAGGAGAAATCTGTAAATACTGTTGCTGACGGAAATTGGGGACTGAGTTTTCAGCAGGAAGGGGAAGCTCCGGTAGCTAATGCTACTGCTGAGTATTTGGCTGAGTATAATGCTTTTTATGCGGAAAAGACAGATAAGAAAGTTCTTTATCTCACCTTTGATGCAGGATATGAGAATGGATATACGGGAAAAATATTGGACGTATTGAAAAAACATAATGTAAAAGCTACTTTTTTTCTGGTGGGGAATTATATAGAAACGAGTCCGGATCTTGTTAAAAGAATGGTAAAAGAAGGACATTTAGTCGGCAATCACACATATACACATCCCGATATGTCTGCAATATCTACAAAAGAGCAATTCGAAAAAGAGCTTAATCAGCTTGAAGAAAAGTATGAGGAAGTCACGGGAGAAAAAATGAAAAAGTATTACCGTCCTCCTCAGGGAAAATACAGTGAATCTAACCTTAAGATGGCTGAAGAAATGGGATATAAAACTATATTTTGGAGCCTTGCGTACGTAGATTGGTATGAGTCTGATCAGCCTACTAAAGAAGAAGCTTTTGATAAACTTATACCAAGACTTCATCCCGGAGCAATAGTTTTGCTGCACAGCACATCCAAAACAAATAGTGAGATACTGGATGAGCTTTTAACAAAATGGGAGGAAATGGGATATGAATTTAAATCTACCGAAGAACTGAAATAGAGATTTTGACTTTCTGCATTAACAAATTGCTGTTAATTTCATGTATATTATTGTAAAATACATATTAAGAAATATATTTTGATTTGCAGGGAGGAGAAGGCAATGCCATTATTGATACTGTTGGGAATAATTGTTGCTGTAATAGCTACAGTTATATTTAAGATCAATAAGATACAGTCAGACAGATTTATACAGATGGCTAAAAAGGCGAAACAGGCCGATGATGCAAATGATTCGGCTGAAGATAATAATAAATAAGTAACGAAATGGAGTCTCTTTTCATATTATAAATCATGCATATGAAAGGAGATTTTTTTTATGGCAAATTGTAATTGGTGTGCCGGCCGTCCGGCATTTAATATAACATGTGAAAATTGTGAATTTACTAGACCTAATTACTGTGGTTGTGGCTGCGGATGTGAGTCTATAATCCCTGACTGTGGCTGCGGCTGCGGATGTGAGGATGATTATGATTGTGGCTGCGGATGTGGCTGCGGATGTTCGAATTCGAATACAGGAACTGCGTGGACATCTGACAGATGCTGCCCTTCATCTGCAAGCTGTAATTGCGGATGTGGCTGTGGATGCAGATAGTGATCGCTATGGATAAAGCAGCGTGTCTTTATTGAACACGCGCAAATATCAATTGACGGAGCATATGTCAGAGCATATGCTCCGTTTTATAATTTTTGACATTATATATTTGGTTTTATTTATTTATAATTTTGCTGTTCTGTTCAAAAAGTTTGGGAAGCAACAAAAAAACTTGCGCTGATTGCCGGGGCAACAACTGTATGAGAAAAATTAGTGTAACATTGTTATGGGTAGAAACATATTCCTTGTCCGTCTCTTGTACAAGTTGAGTTGAGAATGAGGAAGTTAAGTATGTTTTATAAGAGAATGTCGTGTAAAGCCAAATTGTATTTTTTGTTATCTGTTGTTATTGTCATATGCATATTTTGATGACAGTGCAGCATCTACAGGCGATAATTCGAATATTATGATATGGACAGGCATTATGATGCCGGCAGCAGGTGGAGTAACAATATTTGTGCGAAAAAAATTTATAAAATAATAAGATGATATTTATTGATCAGGAGATCGGAATATGATCCTGTCTTCTGATTTTTAAAGTATGGTACCTTTTCAGAGACGGAGGAGTATGCGGATATGATAAAAAAATTTTTTAATATTTTAATTATATTGAGTATCTTATGTACAGCCTGTCTGACTTTCACATCCTGTGGTACTGCTAAAACGGATGCCGAGTATTCTCCACGCCTTGAAAATATAAATGTAGATTCTTACAGTGAAGGTACGGAAGAAAGTCAATATGTAACAGTAGATCTCATATTTGACCGTCAGATAGCGGTAACGGATGATAAATGCGATAGTTTGAGGATAACTATAGCAGACCGTCGTATTGGGGATGATGAATACACGTTGGAGAAGGGGGATGAAAACAATACGGCAAGATTTAAGATTTCGGTAAGAGCTATAACAGAGGGAATACTTAGGATTCAGCCGGTCAAAGAAGATAAATCTGTTTCTGAAATACGAAGCGATGATAAAAAATATGCTGTATGGAATTTCAGTGCAGAAGCTATGATTCCATCGGGAGTAACATTGTCAACAGCAGAATCAGGGAATGGTAAGGTGGTGAAATCAGTAGATTCCTTTTGGAGTATACGAAGTATTGCATGGATAGGCCTCACAGAAAACGGCGAATTAATCCCGGTATCTGAAACCAGACCGCTGGAGATGCTGGATGGATATGCAGCAGTACATGGGCATGAATTTCTTGTGGAAAATGAAGATGATATTGCAGAGAATATAACGGAGACACTGAGTAATAATTATGACAGCAAATATAGTTTTTCATGCGAGAAAAACCGTGTGACTGCCGAAAAAAAAGGTTCAGATGCGAAACTCGATATAGAGATTTATACATATAAAAAGATTAATGGCGAACTGGTTCATTAAAAAGTATCGGAGGAGAGAAGATGATGAAAAAAACAGCAAAAAGATGCCTGTTGTTAGCTCTGGTAATGGCGATAACAGGCGTTATGACATGTGCGGATTCTTTTGCGTATTTTCAGAGAGGGAGTGTAAATGTTTATGCAGGAAGGGGAAGCGTGTCAGTTACACAGGGCAGTTCGGCGTCAGTGAGTATTTCATTCTCACCGTCTTCAAGTAGACAGCTTCCGGGATGCGGTATGGCAGAGTGTCCGCAAATATGCGGTGAAAAAGATTGCCTTGATGCAAATGGCGAATGCAAATGTGCCGGAACAGTTTATCAGACATATTATCCTACTGCCAGCGTATCTTCCAGCAATACAAGTGTGGCAACCGCATCTTACAGCGGAGGAGTATTGTATATAAATGGAATATCTCCCGGCTCTGCCACGATAACAGTGAGAGCTTCTCTGCGGCAGTTTTCGAGTACATCCACAAGCATTAATGTGACAGTAAGTGGAAGATCGGAAACGGCTACGTCAGGGACTTCCTCATCAGGGGGAGGCTCACAGGGAAAAGTTTCAGCTAAATCTGTAGATAAGAAAGATAAGAAGAATAAGAATGATGAAAGTACTAAAGCCAGGGAAAATGGTGAGACTGTAAAAAGCGACCGTGGTACCATAAATTTTGTTCAGATCTCTGATGGCAAGATGGGAAAAGAGTATCTTGAAAAAATAATGGGCAAAAAAGAGTACGTGGATTTTCAAAAGAAAGATGAGTCAGATACAGTATTGTACACATGGGAATTCCTCGGTACAGATCTGAATGAAGCAAGAGATATGGACCTGAATCTTGATTTCAGCCGCAAAGCTTTTGAAGGCTGTAAGTATGGATCTGAGGAAGATTCGGTTTATTTGAAACGGGGAGATGAGGACGCTTTGCCAGGAAAGGCCAGTACCTTTATAAGAGTGTCTGATTGGTTTAAGGATTCAGATAAACTGTATCTTTATTCTTTTGCTTCTGATGACGGAGTGAAAATGATGGAATCCGGCCTTTCCGTGGAAAACGGATATGTTACTTCTGACGCTATGTATGGAGAGCAGTCGCGATATATTCTGTCTACAGAGAAATGGAATGTAGGCAAAGAGGAAGTTAAAGAAAGTAAGAATTCATATGCGTGGATAATAGGTGCGGTAGTTGCTGTTGTCGCGGCAGTGATTGCTGCAGTAATTATCGTGGAACGTAAAAGGAAAAAGGACATTGATTAAAAATGATAGAGGCGGAATGTATTACTAAAAATTTCGGGGATTTTACAGTTTTGTCGGATGTCAGTCTCAAGGTGAAAAAAGGAGAAATCTATGGACTGATAGGATATAACGGCGTGGGAAAAACTACTCTGCTTAAGATTCTTAGTGGCATATACAGAGCGGATTCAGGGACAGCAAGGATAAATGGCAGATCTGTGTATGAGAATCCTCAGATGAAACAGAAATGTTTTTTTATGACAGAAGAAGCGGCATTTTTTCATCAGTTTTCTCTGAATAAAATGAGAAAGTTTTATTCCGGATATTACCCCAAATGGAGTGATGAAACCTTTAAAGGACTCGTAGAATGGTTCGGAGTAGATCCGGTTATGAAAATTAGCAGATTTTCAAAAGGAATGCAGAGACAGGCCAGTTTAATTCTTGCATTTTCGACAAGACCGGAGTACTTGTTTCTCGATGAAGCTTTTGATGGTCTTGATTATTCTATGCGAAGACAGATATGTGAAATGTTCAGATATTATGTTGAGATTGAGGAAGCTTCCATGCTTGTATCTTCTCACAATCTAAAAGAACTGGAGGATTTGGCTGATCATATAGGTATGCTTTGTGATGGAAAACTTGCATTTGATGGTTCCACGAAGTATATGAGAGAAAACTATCAAGCTTGCGAGTTTATTTATAAAGAGGATATGAGCGGTTTGCTTTCTGTGAGACACGAGCTTTTGGAAATCAAAAAATGTGTTAACGAGGAATATCGGAAAAATCGTTATTATTGTATAATCAACGGCTCAGAGGAAGAAGCCTGTCGTAGCCTTTCACAGGTGGGAGCCGAAAATATACAGATACGGCCGATACAGCTTGAGGAATTTTTCTTAAAAGAGAGGAAAGAACGTGACGCTGATTGGAAAGAAATTTTCAAATGAAAAGAAGAATATAATACGACATGATATTGGGTTTATTTTGGGAAAGAATGGCTGGATATTTCTTGTGGGCACGGCTGTTTTCATGGTATTGATTCCCTTTTTTACAGCAGGACTTCCGGGGGATTCTATATTTGACATAGAAGTAACACATGATCAGTTGAAATTCAGACTTATAAATGAAAACATTTTCACTGCTGTTATGGCGGTGTCTGTGATAATGGGACTTATGACTGGAAGCTGTATATTTCGTTTTGTCCAGGATAAGAAAGAAACAACTATTTTCTTTTCAATGGGAATGACTCGTACACAAATATTCATCAACCGTATGTCTGTTGCTTTCTCAATGCTTGCAGTTATGACAGCTGTACCCATGTTGCTGTCTGTAATCTTAAATGTAAGCGCTTTGGGGATGTATCAGGCGCTGATAAGAAATGCTTTATTTTTATGGGCGGGTTTGTTTCTTATGGCTTCTGTCAGTTGTGTCGTTTCAGTGATTATGTGTTTTATATCCGGTAGCCTAATGGAGTTGATGGTTTACTGGATATGTGGGATGTCGGCTCCTACAGTTCTCTGTCTCGGCTTTAATATGTTGATGAAAAAACTTTACTGGGGTAATGCATGGGGAGTGACGACTTATTCAGGGGCAGAACAGATAAGAGAATCTCTGCTTGAAAAGTTTTCGTTTCTCAATCCTATATTGTTTTTTAAAAACGATCTTGCGTCACATTCTCAGTTTATGAGGCCGCTTTCTACAGATGTTCCGGAGGATGTTTCATGGATTGTCATAGCAGGGTGGTTTGCGGCACTTATAATAATGACTGCAGCTGCATGGTGGTTGCTTAGGTGTTGGAAAGCAGAAAATTCAGGTATCACAGGTAACAATAGATTGATGGCGGAAATGACAGCGGCATTTACAGGATTTATTGTATTTTCTTTTGTATTTTCTTATTTGTTCGATTCAAGCGTGTGGCTTTCGGTAGCGGCGGGACTGGCTGCTTTTGCTGCCACTCATATGTTTTGGAAAAAAGCGGGGATTTTTGGAAGCGTAAAAAAACGAAGTCAGTTTATATCTGCTTTGCTGCAGGCATCAGTCATAGCAGTAATATGTGTGGTTTTTTCCACAGGCTTTTTTGGAGGGACGGAGAGGTTTATAAAAAAATCTGAAGTAGCACAAGTCAAGGTGAATTATACAGGAGATCCGTCGTGTCTTTATGAGGAGGCAACGGGAAGCAGTACAGGACACGGATATTATGTAGTCAGTCATCTGAAGCTTGAAGACATTGAGTCTATAAATAAAACTAAGGATCTTCATATGATGTTTCAGCAGTCAGGGAGAAAGCCGATGAAGGGTTCTGATAATCCGGAGGAAGTAGTCATTCCTTATGACATATCATTTTCATATATCGAAGAAGATGGAACAGAGCGTACGTGGTATTATGACAGAGCTTCTTACGGTCAGCTTGAAAGTATGCTGGAGATTGAGAATCTTTCTGAAGTGAAAAGCGGACAGAAAGGCCTGTTTGAAGTTTCCGATTCCGGTAGCGTGAAAGTATTGACAAAGCAAGCCTATGATGTGGGGACAATATATATAACGGATCCATATCTTTCGGAAACATATGAGCTGACATTGGGTGAAGATATGAGAAGACAGCTTTTAAAAGCCATAGGCGAAGATATAAGTCAGATGACTCTTGATGAAAGGTATTTTCCGGAGGAAAGTACAGAAGCAGTTTTAATGTTTTCCCAGACAGGAGAGGATGACAGTAAATATTTTGCTTACCATCTTGATAATACATTTTTATATTTGACCAGCCGATATAAAAATACGCTTAAATGGCTTGAGGAAAATGAATTGCTTCAATATGTGAAAGGAGAACAGAAGATAGAATCAATTACACTTCAGCGTATGAATCCTTATATAGGGATAAATATACCGGATTATCCAATGGGAATGTACTTTATGTCATATTTTGCTGACAGCTCAGATGACTTCATGATACAAAAGGATTTCGGCAACAAGTATGTGATAGATGATCCTGACAAGATACAGGAAGTGACTGCCGGTTTGAGAAACGGTTATTATATGAGCAGGGGAGGATATTTGGCTGCAGTGAAACTGGATGGCCAAGATGGATACAGATATATGTTCCTTCCGGAGATTTATGTACCGGATTTCGTTCGAAAATAAGGAGAGACGAAAATGAAAAAAAGAAAAAATATTATGTTTTTTCTCAGCATTATATTGGCGGTGCTTGTCATGCTGTCGGTGATGGCAGGACGTTTCTCCATATCATTACAAGATATCGTAGAGATTGTGGGATCGAAAATAGACGGAAGTAGTTTAAGTGTTTCAGGACATGAAACTGTGTTGTTTCAATCAAGGCTTCCAAGAATAGCAGCAGCTATATTGATAGGATGTGGATTATCAGTATCGGGAGCCGGCTATCAAGGTATTTTCAGGAATCCTATGGTTTCACCCGATCTTCTGGGAGCTTCAGCAGGAGCCGGTTTTGGAGCCGCTTTAGGATTCTTGTGCGGCATGCCTACTTTAGCAGTACAGCTGACGGCGTTTTTTTCAGGAATAACAGCTGTAATGGTCACGAGGCTGATAAGTCGTATGGTGGGAGGACATACAGATAATAACAGGCTTCTTCTGGTGTTGAGCGGTATTGTAGTAAGTTCGCTTTTTCAGGCGTTTATATCAATTATTAAATATGTTGCGGATCCTTTTGATACTATGCCTTCCATAGCATTTTGGCTTATGGGAGGACTTACATATGTCACATTGTCAGACATGCTGTTTCTTTTGATTCCTATTATTTTAGGCACAGCAATACTCATGATGCTGAGGTGGAGGATTAATCTGCTGTCTTTCGGGGCAGACGAGGCGAGAGCTATGGGGGTGCCGGTTAAAAAATATCAGGGAATCATAATTCTGTGCGCTACATTTATGACTGCCGCCTGTGTGGCAGTAGGAGGAATGATAGGATGGATAGGTCTGATAGTGCCTCATTTCGCTCGCCTGATGGTAGGGTCGGATTATAAGCATATGCTGCCGTGCAGCGCGATTCTTGGCGCTATATTTCTTCTTCTGGTAGATGATGTGGCAAGGTGTGCGTTTCCTCAGGAACTTCCAATAGGAATATTGACCGCCATTGTGGGGGCTCCGGTGTTTGTAGTGTTGCTGGCAAGAGGCAGGAAAGGGTTTTTGTAATGAAAAAGAAATGTTTTATATGGTGTATCGGTCTGATGGCAGCTGTTGCAGCAATACTGTCATCATGCGGCCAGCAAAAAGTGGAGTATAAAGTTACGGCCAGCGGAGATTCGGCAGAAGCAGGTATCGTTACTGTTCTTGATTATAGCATAAATGTGTATAAGGATCTTGAAAGCAACAGCTGCGGAAACTGTGTGGATCAGCCGGTACATTTATATGCGGGAGCAGATTCTGAAGAAGTTACAGAAGCTATAGGAGACGTAGTAGAACGTGCAGATGATCTCTGGGAAGTCGTGTCATGCGAGGGGAACACAGTTGTTCTCAGAGAAAAGGAAGCCGGCACTGTAGATAGTATAGGAATGCTGTCTGCTCCTGAAGGGATAACACTTACGGGTACAGTATCCGGCAGAGATGTTCCTGTAATATCAGGGAAACAGCAGGAGGCAGAGGTTGAATTTCCGAAGAATCCCCAGCGCCTGGCTGCCGTATATGGGCCTTCTTATGAACTTCTGACTATGTTAGGCGCTGAAGATAAGATTGTTGTACGGGCTGATGTTCAGACTGCTGACTTTCCGTGGGCAGAAAAAGTATTTTCCAGAATTAATAAAATTCCTGTTTTGAATAATGTTCATACGTCTGTAAATTTTGAGGAGCTTATGAAATATGAACCGGAGATTGTCTATACATTTCCCAGAGAAAATGAGCTTACTCAGCTGAAAAAAGCAGGTGTTGCGGTTTTGTCCGCAGAGACGGAAGAGACTCTTGAGGGAGTTAAGAATCAAGTAAGAAATTATGCCGCTACACTGGGAAAAGATGCGGAAGAACGTGCAGAGGAGTATTGCAGATATTTTGATGAAAAACTTAGCTGGATAAAAGAACGGATAGATAAAATAGATGAGAAAGAAAGACCGGATGTTTATTATGCAGGAGTAGACATACTTACAACTTATGGAAAACATTCGGATATAATACAGGTTATAGAAAGCGCCGGAGGCAATCCTGTGTCTTGCGAACTGAATGCGGGAAACAGAACTCAGATAGATTACGAGCAGCTTATGGCATGGAACCCTGATATTATATTCATTGATCATGGAGGGATGAATGACGGAAAGACTGCAGAAGAACTTAAAAAGGAAATACAGAGCAAATCTGTGTACAAATCTTTGAACGCCGTAAAAAATCAGCAGGTTTATGCGAGCCCATCAGGGGTATTTTACTGGGATATGGGGATACAAAAGATCCTGTTAATCATGAATATGGCAAAGATTTTACATCCTGACGAATTTGAAGATCTGGATATGGAAGAGGAAATAATGATTTTTTACGAAAAGTTTTTTGATTACTCTCTTACAAGAGAAGATGCTGAAAAAATATTGAACAGGGAGAATCCTTGATAAAAATGCTGGAGATAAAAGAAGCTGTATTTGGATATACAGGAAAACAGAAGAAAAAAGTTGTGATTGAAAATATTTCTTTTGCTTTGGAGCCGGGAAAGCTGATGTGCTTTTTAGGAGCCAACGGAGCGGGGAAAACTACTATGTACAGGACGATACTGGGCTTTATTCCTCTTTTAGGAGGCAGCATATTTGTAGATGGCAGTGATATGCAGGATATTTCAAGTAATCAGCTTGCAAAATATATATCATATGTACCACAATATCATACCCCTCCCTTTGCTTATTCTGTATATGATGTGGTGCTGATGGGGAGGGGTGCTCATATCTCGCCGTTTGGCTCACCGGGAAAAGAGGATCAAAAAATCGCCTGCCGGATGCTGGAACGTATGGGTATTTTTCATTTGAAAGATGAACTTTACACAGAAATCAGCGGGGGAGAAAGGCAGCTGGCGCTCATAGCCAGAGCTCTTACAC
>NZ_JBKTXS010000006.1:0-64108 GCF_046951855.1 Lentihominibacter sp.
ACTGACTGCTGTTGTCAACAACGATAACACCTTTGGAAGCTGCTATGGGAGCAAATTTCTCGCTTGTGGAACCGCCTGCTGAAAAGAGAGCAATATCTATAGGCTTATCAAAGGAATGTTCTGTGAGTTCTTCGATTATGTATTCTTTACCTTTGAAGGTCAATTTTTTGCCTGCAGATTTGGCCGATGCCATCATGTAAATGTTTTCGAAAGGAAAATCTCTTTCCTCCAAAACTTTTAAAAATGTGGAACCGACTACTCCTGTAGCACCCACGACTGCAATATTTGGTTTTCTGTTCATAAATAATGACCTCCTAAATTTATTGTTAATTTTATTATATTCATAAACATTTCAGCGGTTAATCTTAAAAACGCTTTGTCATTAATTATACTACCGAAAGTGTGCAGATGTAAAGGGTTAAGACAAGATTTTGTCGCAATTTCTGTGCTGATTAAATAAAAATACATATTATTTGATATACTGTTGTGGTATAATTAACAAGTTGACTAAAATGCCTTACGGCATAATTGAATATACATGAGAAAAGGCAGGGAGGATTAAATCATGACGTACATTCAAGGGATAATTTTGGGACTGGCACAAGGACTTTCTGAGTTTTTGCCTATAAGCAGCTCAGGACATTTAGCACTTTTACAGTATTTCTTTGGAATAAGCTCTGAAAATGTGCTTCCATTTGCAGTATTGCTTCATTTAGGGACGCTTATATCGGTTTTCATCGTGTACTGGAAGGATATTGTAGCTCTTGTAAAAGAACTTGGTGCGGTGATTAAGGATATATTTACAGGAAAAGGCTTGAGAATAAATGCTAATCCTACGAGAAGACTTGGTTTCATGATAATTGTAGCAACGATACCTACAGCTATCATCGGGCTGCTTTTCAATGATCTGTTTAATGCCATGTATCTGTCACTTATTGCCATAGGTATAGGACTTCTTATAACCGGTACGATACTTGTCATAGCGGAGAGAATGGGAAGGAACAGTAAAGGTATTAAAGAGATGAAATTCAGGAATGCCTTTTTTGTAGGTCTTATGCAGGGTGTAGCTATATGTCCGGGGATTTCAAGATCAGGATCGACTCTTTTCGGAGGTTTAATTTCAGGTCTTAACAGGGAATTTGCTGTCAAATTTGCTTTTCTTATTTCTATTCCGTCTATACTTGGATCTGTAATAGTAGAAGCGCCGGATGCTTTTAAAGCAGGAATGGATATGTCGTTTATTGGACCTGTTGTGGTTGGTGTGCTGGTTTCGGCATTATCAGGGCTGTTTGCCATTAAAGCTATGATAAAGCTTGTTTCCAATAAAAATCTTATGGGTTTTTCTGTTTACACATGGGCGCTTGGTATAGCAGTGATAGTTTACGCTTTGATTTTTGTGTAGATGATAGAAGTTTATTTATTAGAGGTAAACAATGAAGGAGAAGAGAAAAAAGTCGGAAAAGCCTTCTGGCAGCAGGAATAGAAACAGCAGTAAAAATTCAGGAAGAAAAATAGCATCATCTTCATCATCCAGAGTGAAAGCTCAGTCTGTAAAACCTGAAGCAAAGAAACTCGACAGCAGTGTAAGGGATGAGATTGTAGCTATAATTTTAATTGCCATAGGTGTTTTTTTTATAATAGCGTTTCAAACTGAGGCTGCCGGAACAATAGGTTTATCTTTATCACATTTTTTTAAAGGAATGTTTGGATTTGCTGCATATATACTGCCGTATTATTTTATAATATACGGCGTTTTGTTGTTTATGAGAAAAACTATACATGTAGGAATAAAATCAGCAGTATTGCTGCTTATAATATTTTTGATGATTTCTCTGATGAATTCAGGAAGATTTATTAATGATACAGTTTTAAATCAGAGGTTTTGGAATATTCCGGTATATTATAACAATGGCATGGCTCTTGATGACGGAGGGGCCTTCGGAATGATGACTGGGAAATTAATCGTTAAACTGATTGGTATTCCGGGACTTTATATATTTTCTGTAGTAGCGGTGGTGATATGTCTTCTTATGCTGATGAATACTCCGGTATCACGTTTTCTGGAAAAAGCAAAAGAAAGAAAAGTAAAGCGTGATGAATTCAGAGAAGAACGTGCTGCGGAAAAACAGCGGCAGAGATCAATACATTCTGATGATATGAAGGAACGGACTCCTGCTCACAGTACTGCTGAGGTTTATGCGGCAGCGGAATCTAAAGGATATGGTGATACGGGGATTACTGCACGGCAGAAGAAAATTCTTGGTTATGTACAGGATGAAGATCTTGCTTCAGGAAAAGCAATGGACGGTCTTGATTTTTCACTGGGAGAGGACAGACAAAAAAGCGGTAAGAAAAATAAGAAAAAGATGAAAATTACGCCTGTGGATACTTTTGATATCACGGATCAGGAGTCATCTTATCGATGTGAAGATGATGACGTAAAATCCGAAGGTTTCGGAAGCCCTATTATAGTGGGGGGATTTTCTCCAAAGATGATGGAAGAAAAATTGACAAAGGCGGAAGCAGAGAAGAGTATGTTGCGTGAGGATGATTTCAATATAACAACATCTTCATCTGAAAGTTATAAATTTCCTTCGATAGATCTTCTGACAAAGGCTAAGAAAAAGGGAACTAATCCGGCTGAGGAAGAGAATATTCTAAGAGCTAAGGCTGTAAAACTGGAAAATACTCTTCATAGCTTTAATATAGATGCTCAGGTGACAAATGTTACTCAGGGACCGGCAGTTACAAGATATGAAGTACATCCCAACAGTGGAGTCAAGGTTAAGGGGATTAAAAATCTGGCTGATGATATAGCTCTCAATATGGAGGCCAAAAGTATAAGGATAGAAGCCCCTATACCGGGAAAACCTGCAGTTGGGATTGAAATAGAAAATGACAGGATCAATATGGTTACCATAAGAGAGATCATAGATTCCGCAGTTTTTAAAAAATCCGAATCAAAAATAACTTTTGCTGTAGGAAAGGATATAGCAGGCAAGGCTATTGTTGCTGATTTGAAATCTATGCCGCATCTTCTGATTGCAGGATCTACAGGGTCGGGAAAAAGTGTCTGTATAAATAGTATAATAACAAGTATTTTGTATAAGGCGAAACCTGAAGAGGTTAAACTTGTTCTTATCGATCCTAAGGTCGTGGAGCTGGCCAATTACAACGGAATACCTCATCTGTTAATTCCTGTAGTGACAGAACCGTCGAAAGCCGCCGCTGCTCTTAATTGGGCTGTAGCTGAAATGGATGACAGATATAAGAAGTTTGCCGAAGAAGGCGTAAGAGAATTGGCAAGTTATAATAACACCATGAGAAATAAAGGCGAGGAAGAAAAAGTGATGGCGCAGGTTGTTATTATCATAGATGAGCTGGCAGATCTTATGATGGCAGCGCCTTCGCAGGTAGAAGAGTCGATTTGCAGATTGGCGCAAAAAGCAAGAGCTGCTGGAATGCATTTGATCGTTGCTACTCAGCGACCTTCTGTAGATGTCATTACAGGTGTGATAAAAGCCAACATACCTTCACGTATAGCTTTTGCAGTGTCTTCTCAGTTTGATTCCAGAACTATATTGGATATGTCAGGGGCTGAAAAATTAGTTGGAAAAGGAGATATGCTATTCAATCCTCTTGGCAGCGGTAAGCCGACAAGGGTACAGGGAACTTTTATTTCTGACGAAGAAGTTCATGATGTGATCGAATTTGTAAAAGGACAGGTGGAGAAAGCTGAGTATTCATCTAATGTAATGGATTCTATAGAGCGAGCCAATACACCTGCTGCCGAAAAGAGTGAGCGGGATCTTGAGGATGAACTTTTGCCGGAAGCCATAGAATTGGTGGTGCAGGCACAGCAGGCATCTGTATCCATGCTGCAAAGAAGGTTTAGGATAGGATATAACAGAGCAGCCAGAATAATAGATATGATGGAAGACCGTCAGATAGTAGGTCCGTCAGACGGAAGCAGACCGAGACAGGTATTGATTTCGGAAGAAGATCTGATGAATATGCGAGATAATACAAAGGATTTGGAACAAGAATGAAGTTATATATAGCAACGATGGGATGCCCTAAGAATTTTAATGACTCTGAAGGGATAGAAGGTATATGGGAGGCTGCAGGCATGGAGCTGGCAGATTCCTTAAAGGAAGCCGATGCAATACTGGTAAATACTTGTGGTTTTATAAATGATGCTAAACAGGAATCTATAGACTGTATATTTGATATGGCACGGTTTATAGATGAAGGGGATGAAAGAGGCAAAAAAATCCTGATTGTTTCAGGCTGTCTTTCCCAGCGTTACGGAAAGGAACTTGCCGATGAACTTCCGGAGGTAGATATTTTCCTGGGAGTCAATGATTATGAGCGCCTTCCACAGATTGTGAAGGGATTTAAAAGGGGCGAAAGGCAGCAGATATTCAGTTGCCAGTCCGATGGCTTTGAAGAATTTTCTGCCAGAAAGATAAAGGAGAATCCGTATTCCATGACTTTGAGGATTGCAGAAGGTTGCAATAATTGCTGTACATACTGTGTTATACCTCAGATAAGGGGAAAATACAGAAGCAGACCTATGGAGAATATAGTGGATGAGGCGGAGATTCTGGCCTTAAAGGGGTGTAAAGAGTTAATTCTGATAGCTCAGGACGTGACAGAGTACGGACGTGATATTTACGGAAAATTGATGCTGCCAGAGCTTTTAAGAAAGCTGTGCCGGGTAGAAGGCATAAGATGGATAAGGCTTATGTACTGTTATGAGGACAAGATAACCGATGAACTTATTGATGTAATGGCTTCAGAAGAAAGAATTTGTAATTATATAGATATTCCGCTGCAGCATATCTCAAATGATGTACTTAATGCGATGAATCGATATTCCACAACAGAAAGTATTAAGGATACAATAGGAAGATTAAGGTCAGCTATTCCTGATATACATATAAGGACTACTTTCATCGTCGGATTTCCCGGAGAAAGTGAGAAAGACTTTGAGGAACTTGTAAATTTTGTTGAAGAAACAAAATTTGAGCGTCTGGGTGTATTTGCTTATTCACGTGAGGAAGGTACGGTTGCAGGGAATATGGATAATCAGATAGAAGAGGATGTGAAGTCTGTTCGAGCCGATACTGTAATGAGAAAGCAGCTTGATATTTCCCGAGAAATAAACCAAGCAAAGGTGGGAAATACTATAGAGGTCATGATTGACGAAATGGATAATGAAGGGGCTTATATTGGAAGAACTGTATATGATGCGCCTGAAATAGACAATACCGTTATTTTTAAATCAAATGATAAGCTTAGTCCCGGAGATATGGTTCGGATACATATAACGGATGCTTTTGATTATGATTTGATAGGAGAAAAGGAGGAATAATATGAATTTGCCTAATAAACTTACTATGGGGAGGATATTTGCCATACCTGTATTCATTGTAGTTTTTCTCATGGGATATAAATATGCTGCAGCTATAATTTTTATATTGGCAGCTTTGACGGATATGCTTGACGGGCATATAGCAAGAAAACATAATTTGGTGACTAATTTCGGAAAACTGATGGATCCCCTTGCCGATAAGCTTCTGGTTATGTCAGCTCTCATATGTCTTGTACAGGTTGAATATGTTCCTGGGTGGATGGTGATTTTAATACTGGGAAGAGAATTTATAATAACAGGCATGAGACAAGTAGCAGCGGCTCAGGGAATAGTAATAGCAGCAGGTACTACAGGAAAGATCAAAACTATAACTCAGATGATAGCAATACCTCTTCTTATATTGGAAAACTGGCCTTTTAGCCTTTTGAACTTTAATTTACCTATGGATACTATATTTCTTTGGATAGCTTTGATAATGACTATTGTTTCAGGTATTGAATACATAGCTAAAAATAAAAAATTATTTTCTATGTAGAAATTAGGAAAATTTTTTAGCAGAAAAGAGGTAGTAAAGATGAAAACGGCTATTTTAAGTGTAGGAACAGAGCTGCTTTTCGGCCAGATAACCAATACTAATACAGTATATCTTTCAAATAAACTTAATATGCTGGGATATGATGTCATGTATCATTATACTGTAGGTGATAATCCGGAAAGAGTATTTGATATGATAAACTTAGCTTTTGAGGATTGTGATTTGGTATTGACCACGGGAGGTCTGGGGCCTACACAGGATGATTTGACTAAAGAGGTGGCCTGTGAAGTAATGGGTGATGAACTGGTCCTTGACGATGATGTAATGGAAGAGCTTGTCTCATACTTTAAGAATCTTGGAAGAGAAATGACGGAAAACAACAAGAAACAGGCGATACTGCCGTCCAGAGCTAAAGTGTTCCATAATGATGCAGGAACGGCTCCCGGTTTCGCTTTAGAAAAAGACGGCAAGTATATAATATGTATGCCCGGGCCTCCGAGAGAGATGACAAGGATGTTTGAAAAAAGTGTTATGCCGTTTTTAGAATCGATGTCTGATGATGTCATTTATTATAGGATGATAAGAGCATTTGGTATAGGAGAGTCTCAGCTGGAAACAGAACTTATGGATCTTATAGACGATCAGACTGATCCGACACTTGCAACATATGCAAAAGAGGGAGAATGCTCTCTTAGGATAGCGTCAAAGAAGAAATCACGTCATGAAGCAAAAGAAGCTGTTGATCGTATGCTTGAAACAGTGATAGAAAGGATCGGAGATTATATTTACAGCTGTGATGATGAAGAGCTGGTTGAGGTAGTATGTCAAAAACTTATGAAAAAAGGACTTACATTGTCATCGGCTGAATCATGTACAGGCGGCATGTTTGCTGCGGCAGTCACAGATATACCGGGGATTTCCAGGGTATTTCAGCGGGGCCTTGTAACTTACAGCAATGAAGCTAAAATGGATGAACTTGGAGTCAGAGCTGAGACTTTAGATGAATTTGGTGCTGTAAGTGAAGAAACTGCTGTTGAAATGGCAGAAGGACTGAAGAGGGTAAGCGGTAGTGACATCTGCATATCTGTTACCGGAATAGCAGGCCCTGACGGAGGAAGCAGGGAAAAACCGGTAGGACTTGTGTATATAGGTTTTATTTATGGAGATAAGAAGCTTTGTAAAAAAGTTCTTATGAGAGATGTCAATAGGAAATGGAACAGGCATTATACACTGCTCAGTATGTTAGACATGATAAATAAGAATATATAATAGGGTATGGCTACGATTTTTTTCGCAGCCATGTCTATAGTAAATATACTTAATATATTGACAAAACGCATAATAAAATGTAAAATTATTCCATAAAAATTCGAGATAATTTTCTTGACCTCATGGTAAAAATAGGGTATTATAATTAAAGAACAAACGTTCTTGATTTGGAGGTAATTATATGGCAGCTAAAAATGAAACTAAAAATATGAAGTCGGCCAGTAAGGAAGACAGAGATAAAGCGTTGAATGAAGCTCTTGCACAGATACAGAAACAATTTGGCAAAGGTGCTGTAATGAAACTCGGTGATGACGGTGCCAGAATGAATATAGAGGCTATATCCACAGGCTCAATGAGTCTTGATTTGGCAACTGGAATAGGTGGAGTTCCGAAGGGAAGGATCATTGAAGTATTTGGTCCTGAATCATCAGGTAAAACTACTCTTACGCTTCATATAATTGCCGAGGCGCAGAAACAGGGCGGAAGAGCGGCTTTTATAGATGCTGAGCACGCGCTTGATCCTGAGTATGCGAAAAATCTGGGGGTGGATGTTGATGAACTTCTCGTCTCTCAACCTGATTACGGAGAACAAGCTTTGGAGATAGCTGAAATGCTTGTTAGGAGCGGAGCTGTTGAAATAGTAGTGGTTGACTCCGTTGCAGCGCTTGTTCCAAAACATGAGATAGACGGAGCTATGGGAGATGCTACAGTGGGTATGCAGGCGCGTCTTATGTCACAGGCCCTGAGAAAGTTGGCAGGAGTTATAAATAAAACTAATACTACTATTATATTTATAAACCAGCTTAGGGAGAAAATAGGAGTGATGTTTGGAAATCCGGAGACAACTACAGGCGGTAGAGCTCTCAAATTCTTTTCTTCTATGCGAATAGATGTGAGAAAAGAAGAAAGTATAAAGTCTGGAGATCAGATATTGGGAAACAAGACGAGAGTTAAGATCGTCAAGAATAAAGTTGCCCCGCCTTTTAAACAGGCAGAATTCGATATCATGTACGGTCAGGGCATTTCAAAATCCGGAGATGTTTTGGATTGTGCCGTAGATGCGAAGATCATAGAAAAAGCCGGTTCATGGTATAGTTTCGAAGGAAATCGGATCGGACAGGGAAGAGAAAATGTGAAAAAATATCTTGAAGATAATCCCGATATTATGGATAAAGTTGAAGGAATTCTTCTTGATAATCTCAGAAATGATAGGGATAAAGACACAGATAATGTTGAACAGGATATCCCGGGAATCGATACAGATGATATAATAATCGATGAAGATGGAGTTATCATAGAATAGTAATTACAATAAAGGAGCTGTTGAATGAATTTTCCAAACAGCTCCTTTATTTATATGGTTTTTTACAGTCAGTCTGATCTAACAGATAGTCTATGCTGACATTATAAATCTTCGACAAACGTATCAATATTTCCGTTGGAATGTCATTTTCTCCTGTCTCGTATTTAGAATATCCTGTTTGTGACATGCCTAAGATTTTAGATAATTCCTTTTGTGTCATATCATGATCAGTTCTTAAATCACGGATCCTTCTGTACATTACGTTGTATATCACCTCCATAAAGTCGACATTTTTATCCAAAATTTTACTTTATGATTTTGATTATAGAACATATGATTGTTTCTATAGCGTTTTTAACCTGAAACAGATTAAAAACGATGCAGAATATGTTTCTTCTTTAAAAAATTTATTTGAATTTTTTGCTATTTTTTGAGGGGGGGGGGGTGATTGACTATTGGGTCAAAATACTGTATAGTAATAAATGAATTAACCTGTTTCAGGTTAAAATTTTTATCAATTGTTAACCTGAAACAGGTTAAAATGAGAGTGGGAAATGATTGAATATACGCCCTTTTGGGAGACCATAAAAAAGAAGAATATAAGTACATATAAACTTATAAAAAAATACAGCGTAAGAAGTTCAACTATACACAGGATTCGTCATAACGAACCCTTGAGTACAGTAACGATTGATTTATTATGTGAAATTTTAGATTGTAATGTTGAAGATATTCTTGTATTTAGAAAATAATAGGCGTTTTGATAGGAAGAAAAAGTGAAAACATTATTTGAAATAATAAAAGAACATATTATGTGGCGCGAGCAGATATTGAAATTGGCTAAGGCTGATATAGTAAAAACCTATTCCGGTGCTGCATTGGGATGGGCATGGGCTATTATAAAGCCGACAGTCATGGTTTTAGTATTGTGGTTCGCGTTTTCAATAGGGCTTAGGGCAAACAGAGATATAAACGGATGCCCGTATATCCTTTGGATATTGGCAGGAATGGTACCGTGGTTTTATATGAGTGAAATGATAAGTCAGGGTACGGGGGCGATATTAAAATACAGATATCTTGTTACAAAGATGAAATTTCCTGTATCTACAATACCTACATTCGTAGGGTTGTCTAAGCTGATGATACATTTTTTCATTATCGGCATTATGCTTATTATTTTCATAATTCTGGGACATTTCCCGGGCAAATACATATTGCAATTGCCCATATATTTGTTGCTTATGGTAATATTTTTTACATTCTGGAGTCTGTTTGCTTCTATGCTTTCTGCCATGAGTAAGGATTTTAAAAATCTGGTTCGTTCTTTTGTAACCCCTATATTTTGGCTTTCGGGGATAATGTACGATGTCAACAGTATAGAAGTGGGCTGGATAAAAATCTTAATGCTGTTTAATCCTGTGAGCTATTTTGCATCCGGATACAGAAACACATTCATATATGAGACTTGGATATGGCAAGAAAGGATACCGTTCATATGTTTTATGATAATGCTGCTCGTCATGATCGTCGCAGCTACATGGGCGTACAACAGAACCGTAAAAGAGATACCAGATATTTTGTGAGGCAGAAAAATAAGATGACTGATAAAAATAATGTTATAGTATTGGATCATGTTACAAAAATATATAAATTATTCAAAAATGACAAGAAAAGATTCTTGGCTACATTTATAAAATCTGTGACATATAGAGAAAAACGAGCAATAAATGATGTATCTTTTTCTGTAAAAAAAGGTGAGTCTGTTGCTTTGTTTGGCCGAAACGGCGCAGGAAAATCCACAATACTTAAAATGATAACAGGAGTCTCTTTCCCAACTTACGGAAAGATACATGTGAAAGGAAGGGTAGGAGCACTTTTAGAGCTGACAGCAGGATTTGACCCTGAGTTTTCAGGAAGAGAGAACATCTATCTCAAAGGGCAGCTTACCGGCATGACCAATAAAGAAATAGAAGAAGTTGAAGAGGATATTGTAGAGTTTGCCGAAATAGGTGAATATATAGATCAGCCGCTTCGAACATATTCCAGCGGGATGAAAGCAAGGCTGGGATTTGCAATAAATGTCTGTATAAGGCCTGATATTTTGATAGTAGATGAAGCATTGAGTGTAGGAGATTCAAAATTTCAGAAGAAATGTGTCGATAGGATCAAGAAAATGATAAAAGATTATGGAACGACACTGCTTCTTGTTACGCATTCTACAGCTACAGCAAAGCAGTTCTGTGACAGGGGTATTGTACTCAGGTCAGGGAGAGTACTTTATGACGGAGATATAAGTGATGCCATATACTTGTATAACGAAAGCCTTAAACGGAAGGAAGCAACTAATCTTACAAGGGTAACAAGCGAGAGTGATAACCGCATCAAGCATCCGGTGGAAATGTCACATAAGCATATGATAATTTTGATAATGATATTGACAGTTGTTGTTGTAGGGATGGGGATTGGATTAAGCTTTATGAGGATGTAATTATTAAGTTAAACTGCTGTACAGACGGAGATATGGATAATGGTTAGAGTTTTAACATATGGAACATTTGATTTACTTCATTATGGGCATATTAATTTGTTGAAACGTGCAAAGGAATTAGGTGACTATTTGATAGTTGCGTTATCAACAGATGATTTTAATGAATTAAAAGGAAAAAGGGCATTTCATGATTATGAAACCAGAAAAATCATGTTGGAAGCTGTGAGGTATGTAGACCTTGTAATTCCGGAAAAAAAATGGGAGCAGAAAATAGATGATATCAATACATATAAAGTTGATATATGTGTAATGGGAAGTGATTGGAAAAACAGTGATAAATTTGATTATTTGAAAGATTACTGTGAATTGAAGTTTTTAGATAGAACAGAGGGTATTTCAACGACTAAGATAAAAGAGGAATTAGGATCTGATTGATTCTATAAATAAAAATGAAAATTATCATTATGAGAATAGCGGTAGCCATATTGAATTTAGTCTATTTAGCATTTAAATCATTTAATCTGAAAAAGAAAATAACTATTTTGAGTAGGCAGTCAAATAAAAAGACTATAGATATACGTCTTCTTGAGGAGGCTTTAAAAGAAAGAGATATAGAAACAGTAGTACTTACTAAAAGATTGACAAAGAGTTTTTCTGGTGGAATAAAATATGGATTTCACATGTTGAGACAGATGTATCATATAGCAACCTCTAAAGTAGTAGTAGTGGACGGATATTGCATACTTATATCCATTATAAAGAAAAAAGAAGGTCAGAGAGTGGTTCAAATATGGCATTCACTTGGTGCTATAAAAAAGTTTGGATATCAAACTGTGGGAAAACCAGGAGGAAATAGAGAAGATATAGTAAAGGTTATGAGGCTTTACAGGAACTATGATTATGTTATAGCGCCTAGCCGGGCAACAGCTACCTTTTATAGTGAGGCTTTTGATATAAAAAGGGAAAAAATAAAGTTGCTTGGCTTGCCGAGGATAGATTACATAAACAATAGCGATAAACGCATACAAATGAAAATACTGGAGGATTATCCGAAGCTAAAGGAAAAGGAAAATGTTCTATATGCTCCGACATTCAGGAAGAACAGTAGTTTAGATATAGAAGGATTTTTAGAAAGATTTGATTTCGAAAACTATAATTTAATTATTAGGAAACATTGGCTTGATAGAACCAATTATGAAAATGTATTAAGCAAAGGAGTTGTGATTGCTAAAAATCACGATATTCTTGATTGGATAAAAATATCGGACAAGGTAATAACGGATTATTCAGCGGCAGCATTTGAAGCCTTGCTGATGGATAAGGAGCTATATTTCTATATTCCTGATGTTTATGAATATGAGGAAAATGTAGGCCTTAATGTGGATTTTGTAAAAGAAAGAATCGGAGAATATGTATTTTGCCGTGAAGAACATCTTTTTAGAGCAATGTCAGAGCCATACTGTAGTGAGAATATGAAGCTCTTTTTCAGAAAATACATATCCATAGACTGCAGTAATGTTACAAATAGACTATCAGATTTTTTGGTTTCATTGACGAATGATTTTAAAGGAGAGCATCGTTAGAAATGGGAGTATATAGGATAATCAGAAAAAAAATAAAAAAATGGCTGATAAATTTATCTAAAAAAAACAGTGTTGTACGTACGTTTTTTAGAAGTCTCAGATACATAAAAAATCGATGCAGATATTTGTTATATCACTTTGCTCATGTAAATGATAAGAAAATTATATTTGAATCGTTTATGGGGAGGAGGTATTCTGATAATCCAAGAGCGGTGTATGAGCACATGCTGCAAAATGAAAAATTTAAAGATTTTGAATTTGTATGGGCATTTAAAAATATAGATAAGCATAAAGAATTTGATGTTTTGTATAATAGCCGCACACAAATAGTAAAGTATGGTTCAAGATCTTATTACAGAGCTTATGGAACAAGCAAATATTGGGTAAGTAATTCGCGTATTCCCGAGGCAATATATAGAAAAGCAAGTCAGGTATATTTGCAGTGTTGGCACGGTACTCCTCTTAAAAAACTGGGATATGATATAAATGTAGAAGGAAAAAATGCACTTAACTCAAACAAGGATATAAGAAAAAAATATAAAGCGGATGCAGAAAGATATTCATATATGACATCGTCATCAAGGTTCTGTACAGAGAAATTTATATCCGCTTTTAATCTTGAAGCTTGGGGAAAACAAAATGTGATTATTGAAGAAGGGTTTCCACGTAATGATGTTTTGTCAAATTACAGGCAGGAAGACATAAGAAAAATAAAAGAAAAGCTCGGAATAGCGGAAGATAAAAAAGTTATTTTATATGCTCCCACATGGAGAGATAATCAGCATGACAGCAGTAAGGGATATGTATATACAAATGAGCTTGATTTTGGCGTAATGCAAAGAGAATTATCTGAATCATATGTCGTGTTGTTTAGGGCGCATTATTTTGTAGCTAATAATTTCGATTTTGAAAAATATTCTGGATTTGTTTACGATGCTTCATATTACGAAGATATAAATGATTTGTATATAGTATCGGACATGCTTGTTACAGATTATTCAAGTGTGTTCTTTGATTATGCAGTACTCAGAAAACCGATAATTTTCTTTATGTATGATCTGGAAGAATATGCTGAACAAATAAGAGGATTTTATTTGTCACTGGATGAA
This sequence comes from Lentihominibacter sp., assembly GCF_046951855.1. Taxonomy (NCBI): domain Bacteria; kingdom Bacillati; phylum Bacillota; class Clostridia; order Peptostreptococcales; family Anaerovoracaceae; genus Lentihominibacter; species Lentihominibacter sp. The sequence goes on from NZ_JBKTXS010000006.1 coordinate 13,665, forward strand.
CTACCAGGGAATATATGTACAAATGAAGAGCAGCTCTTAGATGAAATTAAAAGTGGAGGGAGTATCCTTCATTCCAGATATGATAATTTTAATAAGGAATATAACTATCTGGATGACGGACAGGCAACAAAGAGAGTTGTGGAGAAAGTGTTTTTGTAAGCTAAGAGAACACAGCTTTAATGATAAATGAATTGGCGTGTAAGACGTTAAAGTTATGAAGGAAGAGGAGAATGCTATGCAAGCAATAATTTTAGCCGCTGGAATGGGGAAACGATTAAAGAATTTAACTCAGAATAATACTAAGTGTATGGTAGAAGTTAATGGAGTTACACTAATTGATCGAATGTTGCATCAAATTGAAAAATGTAATGTTTCGCGTATAGTTATCGTGGTTGGGTATGAACGTAAAAAACTTATTGACTACATAGACACGTTAAATATATCTATTCCCATTATATATGTTAAAAATGAAATATATAATAAAACCAACAACATATATTCATTAGCATTGGCGAAGAAATATTTGTGTGAAGAAGATACTCTATTATTTGAGTCAGATCTTATATTTGAAGACTCAGTATTGGAAAAGCTGTTACAAGACCCGCGAGAATCATTAGCTTTAGTTGATAAATATGAAAGCTGGATGGATGGCACATGTGTAAAGTTAGCAGAGGATGATACTATTGAGGCCTTTGTACCAGGTACAAAGCACAAGTTTGAAGATAGAAATGAATATTATAAAACTGTTAATATATATAAATTTGGAAGAGAATTTTCAAGAAACTATTATGTACCGTTTCTTGATGCCTATTCCAAAGCTTTAGGAAATAATGAGTATTACGAACAAGTTCTCAGGGTCATTACTATGTTAGATGAGCCTGTAATTAAGGCAAAACGGTTAGATGGTGAAGCATGGTATGAGATTGATGATATTCAAGATTTAGATATTGCATCCTCTATTTTTATGCCGGATGCAGAGGAGAAAGTAGGTCTTTTGCAAAGCAGATATGGTGGGTATTGGCGATATCCTAAGCTTATTGATTTTTCATATCTGGTAAATCCATATTTTCCACCACAAAAGATGATGGATGAGTTGAAAGTAAACTTTGAAAAACTATTAACACAATATCCATCAGGAATGCGTGTTAATTCGTTGTTAGCCTCTAAAAATTTTGATGTACCACAGAAAAATATAGTAGTAGGCAATGGAGCAGCTGAACTTATAAAAGCTTTAATGGAAAAATTAGAAGGTGTAACCGGAATAATAAAGCCTACGTTTGAGGAATACCCCAATAGATACAATGAAAACGATACGGTTGTTTTTGAACCTTCCACTGATGACTTTTCATATAGTGCAGATGATATTATAAGTTACTTTGACTCTGCAAAAATTGACAATTTAATTTTAATAAATCCCGATAATCCATCGGGAAATTATATCCCTAAAATGGATGTTGTGAGATTGATAGGATGGGCTAAGAATAAGGGTGTTAAATTTATTTTAGATGAATCCTTTGTTGATTTTACAGACGAAGAAGATAGTTCATTAATAAAAACAGAAATACTTTTGAATAATCCCCATTTATTTATTATGAAAAGTATTTCCAAGTCATATGGCGTGCCTGGACTTAGATTGGGAATACTGGCATCCGGCAACAGTCAATATATAGATGAAATAAAAAAACAGGTTGCTATTTGGAACATAAATTCATTTGCTGAGTTTTATATGCAAATTGAAGAAAAATATAAGAAAGATTATTCTTTGGGACTTATAAAGTTTAAGAAAGAACGTAAACGATTTGAAAAAGAATTAGCTAAAATACCTGATATTAGAATTATACCATCACAAGCTAATTATGTAATGGTAGAGTTTTTAGGTGAATATTCCGCAAAAAAAATTACAGAAGTATTGTTATTTAAATATGGGTTATTCATAAAGGATTTAACTTCAAAATTAGAAAAAAGCGGTAGGGAATTTGTAAGAATAGCAATAAGAAATACTGATGATAATAATAAGATTATAGAATCATTAAAACAAGAAATTCAATAATATGAAAATTGAAGAAGTAATCAAAAAATTAAAAAACGAAATAGACGATATATGTACAAAGAATGAAATAGAGTATTTGCTGCCGGAAGAAGTGGATTTGAAAATTAACAATAGTGCAAATATATTTATGACAGCAATGAATTTGAAAAAATTCATTCAATATTTCAATAAGTCTGAACGAGAAAATAGGATTCTTGAGTGGATGGGAAATAGTGAAAATTTCCCAGGGCTATTTGTAAGATATATAGATACTACAACTGTACTCTATACTCCAGATAGACTTATTTATGAAAAACATTTAGGTATCTGTGTTACTATACAGCTTTTAAGACCTAAAAACATAAAAATTATATATTATAAAACTTTTGAGAATACATATGAGAATATAATAAGAGGCAAAAATACAAGAGGAAAAAAGCTGGAACCGCTTTTAAGAAAAAAGTTTTTGAAGCAAATTGAGACCAGGGGTAAAGCAAAAGCGATTAAAGAGACAGCATATAAGTTGATTGAAAAATATGCAAAGGATGACAAATGTAAAGAATATTGGATTAAAAATGATAGTTTAGCAAATCTTGAAATCACTGAGTTTAGAGAAAACAGTGAATATTATTTCTGTGATACTGCTCTTTCATATAAAGAGTTAAAGCTTGAACGGTATTCTGCATTGTTGGGGCGTATTTCTCAAGACGAGGAAAAATTAAAAAAAAGAATGAAGAAATATAGGGAGAAGAAAAAAGAACTGGTCAATAGTATTTTCCGATTATATTACAGATATTATTTTTGTCTTGAGCTTGATGAAAATTTTGAAAAAATAGAACAGCTGTATGACGAAAATAAATTAGATGAATTAAATAATATTATACAGCCATATATCTTCGCATCTAAAAAATACGGATATATATATATAAGCGAGAGGGTAAATTCGTTGATTCAAAGAATTTATGGAAAAAATCTTGAAAAGAATCGTGGGAATTTTTCCGAAAATGAAAATAATGAAATTGCAATATACAGCTATAAAGGTGACTATATAAAAACATTGGGAGGTCAAAATAATGAATAGCCTCCAGAAAAATTTATTTGAGTTACTCTGTGAGTTTGATAGTATATGCAGAAGAAACGATATTGTGTACTATCTAAGCGGAGGAACACTCCTTGGGGCATTAAGACATGAGGGGTTTATTCCGTGGGACGATGATATAGATATTAATATTACTTACAGTGAATATAAGAAACTGGAAAAAGTTATTGATGGGGAGATTCAAGAAGGAAGAGCTTTGGTTAGTAAAGAGCGATATAAAGAATATTGTTCTCCTATACCAAGATATATGAGGTTGGATGCATCTCTTATAAGAAGAAATCATTTAGGTGACGGAACACCACATGGAGTGTTTTTAGATATCATTATTTTGGATAATATGCCAAAGGATAAGGAGCTTTGGTATATGTGGCGTAAGAAACACTATGTATATTGTGAATTGTTGGAACCGTATTATATTATTGCAGCAAGACACAGTAACTGGAAAGATATAGATATAGATTTATATAGGGAATACCAGAAAAAATGTAAAGAAAAAGGAAAAGGAACAGTATTAAAAGAGCTTGAAGAGGAGCTATTTGAAAACGTTGAAAGTAATGCAGATTATTATTGTATGAGATTTGGAACTGTGTGGCTTGGAATAACACCGACAGAATGGTATGGCAGAGGCAGAACTGCGATATTTGAGGAGAAAAAGTTTCCGATTCCTAAGAAAGCTGAAATGGAGATGTATTCTTTTTATGGACAAGAATGGAAGTATATACCTGATAAGAAAACAGAACATACAACTTTAAAACTTACAGAGATAGAATGTGGCAATTTCGAAAGAGAGTTTTTTAGAAATATATCAAAACAGGAGTTTAATGAGATTTTCTTTAAATACAATGATATGGCAATAGATAAATACTGGTTGAAGATAAATACTTACTTCGATAAGCATCGACCATATATGTCATATATTATTTGTAAGATAAAAAAGCAGATAAACATATATGGTTATGATGATATTTACAACAATCTAAACTTGTGTTTGGAAATATTTGATGAATACATCAAATTACAATTTAGTTGCGAATTTATTTTTAATGAATATTATATAGCTTTAGAAGATGATTTAATGATTTTACTGGCTGAGGCACTGTTAAAGATTGGTAAGGTAGACAATCTAAAAGCTCTTTTGGAGGTTAAGAAAAAAGCAGAAGGTGGACTTTCTCGGGAGCTTGAGAAAAAGCTTGTTGTTGCAGATGAGTTTATTCGTATGTTAAATCTGATTAATTTGAAAGAGTACAGGTCTGCTGAGGAGATAGCTAATAGATATTTTCCTCAGTATGAAGATAATTTGATTTTGATAAAAGCAAAATTAGAAATAGATATCGTTAATGCCCAGATAATGTCACAATATGAAGAGATTTTAAAATATGCACAAAAAGCTCTGAACAAAAATCCTGATGATGGGGAAATTATGAAATATACAGCAGATGCCTATTATGGATATGGTGAAATAGAGAAAGCAAGACAGTTATATGAAAGAGCCAGGGAGAATACCAATAATGGTATGTTGCTTCTTGAATTGTCAAAGATAGAACAGTTAATTAATAAATAATGAAGTTAAAGGAGAGCGTTAGAAGAACTATGTATACCAGTATTGTTGATTACTTAGATAAAACAGCAGATTTATATCCTGAAAAAAGTGCGGTTGTTGATGGGAATGAACGTTATACATTTGCTGAATTGAGAGAACAGGCAAAAAAAGTTGCAGCTGGAATAGTTGACATCGTTAGAGAAATGCGTAATGTTCCTATTGCAGTGTATTTAGACAAATCAAAAGAAACTGTTGTTGCAGATATAGGAATTTCTTACAGCAGTTGTTTTTTTATGAATTTAGATATTAAAACACCTGAGGATAGAATAAAAGCTATTTTGGAGCATATAGAGCCAAAAGCAATAATAGTTGATAAAAATAATAGCAAACAGATAGAAGAAATATTGCGTGATTTAAATTGCAATATTAATATATTGCTTCTGGAGTCTATACAGGAACGAGATGTATATCCTGAAGAAGAAAGAAATATATATAACCGACTTGAGATGCAGATTGATACAGATCCTTCATGCATTATAAATACTTCAGGGTCAACGGGGGTGCCTAAGGGCGTCATTTTAAATCATAAAAGCTTCTTTGATTTTCTGGATTGGTCTACTGAAACTTTCAAACTTGATGAGAAAACTATAATGGGAAGCTTATCGCCAAGTGTTTTTGATATTTTTGTTTATGAATTATGGCTTATGGCAGCAAAAGGAGCAGAAATAGTTGTTCTGAACAGCAATATGGCCATGTTTCCGGCAAAGTTATTGCAACAGATGAAAATGGAAAAAGTGAATTTTATTTTCTGGGTGCCATCGATAATGGTGAATATTGCGAATATGGATTTACTGACAAAGATTCAGTTAACGGACTTAAGGTTAGTATGGTTTGCAGGAGAGGTTTTCCCGACAAAGCAGTTTAATTATTGGAGAAGGAACTTACCAAATACAGAATTTGCAAATCTCTACGGTCCTATAGAGATTACGTTGGATTGTACGTATTATATTGTAAAGCGTAATTTTGATGATAGTGAACCGCTTCCCATAGGATATCCTTGCAAGAATACCGATATTCTGATATTAAATGAAGACGATAAGCTGTGTAGGCAGGGTGAAGAAGGCGAGTTGTGTGTAAGAGGTACCTCACTGGCGATGGGATATTATAAAAACCTGGATAAAACATCGCAGGTATTCGTACAGAATCCATTAAATACAAATTATCCGGAGATTATATATCGTACAGGAGATATGGTTTATATAAATGAGTTGGGGGAAATTGTTTTTAAAGGAAGAAAAGATAGTTTAATAAAGCACATGGGATATCGTATAGAATTAGGAGAAATTGAACATGCAGTAATAAATAAATTAAAGTTAGTTGAGTATTGTTGTGTTGTATATAACAAAAAGAAGAAAGAAATTACAATGTTTTATGAATCACCTGAAAAAATAGAACCAGGTGAATTCAGAAGAAAACTTATTGCATTGTTCCCTAAATACATGATACCCGTTATTTATATACAGAAGGAACTTTTGCCCCGTAATACAAATGGGAAAATAGACCGCCAAAGACTTAGTGAAGAAGTAAATAATTAAAATATTTAAAATGCAGATTATGAGGAGGATAGAATATGGAACAGATTAAGAAAATGCTCAATGAGCTTAGACCAGAGTTTAACTTTGATGAGAGCAAGGATTTTATAGGAGACGGCTATTTGGATTCTTTTGATGTTGTGTCATTAATTACAATGATTGAGGAAAGTTTTAAGATTTCTATAGATGGTCTCGATATAGTTCCTGAAAATTTTATGAGCTACGATGCTATATATGGATTAGTTAAAAGAAATGGAGCCAAAATATGAAAACTGTATTTAAAGGAAAAAAAATATCTTCCATTGTAGGCATTTTACCTGAAACTATTTCATATTTCGATGATGAAGTGAGTAATTATACCTTTCCTGTTAAGCAGACTATGAGATTAAAAAAGATAATGGGTTTTGAATCTCACAGACTTGCAAAAAAAGATAGCTTTGCATCGGATTTCTGTATATATGGAATAAGGCATTTGCTTGAAAAGGGTGTTATAAAACGAGAAGAAATAGGTGCAATAATTGTTGTAACGCTGTCTCCGGATTATTTTGTGCCGCAGATAAGCAATATTGTACAAGGTGAATTGGATTTTGGTGAAGATGTGATTTGTCTTGATATTGCACAGGGCTGTTGTGGATTTTTAATAGGTTTAATGCAGTCGTTTATGCTACTTGATAAAATACAAGGCAAGAAAGTAGTTCTTTGTAATGTAGATGTATTGAGTAAAAAAGTTTCGCATAAAGACAGAAACGATTTCCCTTTGTCAGGGGATGGTGCGGCAGTAACAATCGTGGAAAACAGCAAAGACTTTTCAAATATTTATTATTCGATGTATATGGATGGTAAACGTAGAAATGCCCTGCAAATACCTGCAGGTGGTTTTAGAATGCCTAATAATGCTGATACAGCAGAATTGAAAGATGTAGGAGACGGGAATCTTAGAGCTTTGGATCATATACATATGAATGGAAGTGATGTTTTTTCTTTTGTTCAAAAAGAGGTTCCGCCGTGTATAGAAGAAATTTTAAATTATTCTATGGTTCAAAAGGAGGATGTTGATTATTTTTTATTCCATCAACCCAATAAATTTATGCTACAGAAATTACGGGAGAAGATTGATGTTCCTAAAGAAAAATTACCGGATGATTTGGTAGTAAAATACGGTAATCCAAGTGGGGTATCTATCCCGATGGTTATTTGTGATAATATAGCGGAACAGTTAAAAGAACATAAATATCAAGTATGTTTATCAGCTTTTGGTTCAGGATTATCATGGGGTGCAATTATTATGGAGCTGGGATTGTTAGATTACTGTGAATTGATAGAATCTAATTTGTAGCATTTAAGGAGCAGCGTATGCAGGATAAAAAAAGATACATATTAGATAAGATTACCGAAATTAGAAAAAACAAAGCTGATTTTTATATGTCGAATGTGTTTAAGGTACCGGATAGCATTGTTGATTTTTACGAAGATGAAAACGGGATTGCGTTTTTGATTAATGATAAAGATGTTTACAGAGCTTACTTTGCATGTAACAAAGCATCTTCTTTACAAAAGCTATTATCTAAAATGCCGACAAATACCGGTGTGGAAATAATAGGCAAATCACTTGATTCTATCACAAAGGAAGCTTTGGAAAAATCTGGATATAGTAATTTTACTACATATTTACGCGCATGTAATACTAATCTAAAGGAGACTTTTGATAAAAATATACCCGATAAATTCAAAAATGTTGATTATAGGGCATATGTACAAAATGCAACATTAAAAGAAATGGAGCAGATATATGAACTTTTATATGGAACTTTCACTCCATTGACGAGTCATTTACAAAATGAAGAGGAATTGAAAGAAGATATAAAAAACAATAAAGTGCGGATTTCAATTGAAGATACCAAGGTAATTGCAATATTAACATATGACCAGAAAGGGAAAAAACTGTATATGGAACACGCAATAAATCAGGGACGAAGCATATTGATGCATTCATTGTATTTTTCTGTTCTTGAAGATGCGGTTATTGATGGAGTAAATTTTGTTTACACTTGGATGCGAGAAGACAATGATAGAGTGTTAGCTTTTGCTAAAAGATATGGCATAGTTCCCGATGGTATAAAAAATTACGTGTATATAAAAGATGAAAATTAAAAAATTTATTTATAAGCTTATTGATTCCAATATGTACATTATACTGGAGAAAAACAGAGCTATTGTTATCGATCCGTGTATATGTAGTGAAAGTATAGAGTATTTAAAAGGAAATGATGTAAAAGACATTATTATCATCCCTACACATGAGCATTATGATCATATATCGGGAATAGAAAATCTTCGTAGTGAATTTTATTGTAAGGTATACTGTTCGGAAAAATGTAATCAAAATATGAAATCGCCAATAAAAAACGGTTCAAAGTATTTTAAAGCTCTTTTTATAGACAAGGAAGAGGACAAGCTAGTGGAGGCAGAAAAAATCATACCGATTGTAAGCCATGGAGATGTGATGTTTGAGTTGCAAACAGAGCTTATCTGGGAAGCTCATAAAATAGTTCTAACTGAGACTCCCGGACATTCATCCGGAAGTATATGCGTACAGATAGATGATAAATATCTTTTTACAGGGGATTCTTTATTAAAGGATGTTGATGTAATTACAAGACTGCCAGGTGGAAGTAAAATAGAATATGAAAGTATAACGTTGCCGTATTTACAAAGCTTGAGTAAAGATTTATACATATATCCTGGACATGGTGAAAGTGGGTATTTAAAGGATTTTAATATATTAACTGCATATAGTAGAGATGTTTTTATAAATAAAAATTGAAGGTGATTTAAAATGACAGAGAATAAAAAAATGGAACTTATAGCGGAAGTTTTAGAAGTTGAAGTAGAAGGGTTAACTCCTGAGACTAAATTAGGTGATTTAGATGAATGGGATAGTATTGCATTAATTTCATTTATTGCGATGATGGATGATGAGTTTGATAAAATTATTAAAGGGTCTGTAGTAAAGGAACAGAAAACAGTTGCTGACCTCATGGCAATGATGGAGGAATAGAAAGATGATAAATCCAATGTCATTGGAGGGTAAAAAAATACTTATAACAGGAGCTTCTTCCGGGATAGGGCGAGCAACTGCGATATATTGTTCTGAGTTAGGAGCAAGGGTAGTTTTATTGGGTAGAAACAGAGAGCAACTGGATAGTACCATTAGTAAAATGCATTCATCAAATCATATAGTTTTAGTACACGATCTTTATAAAGATGAAGCGTTTGATGAGTTGTTTTTACAAATGATAACTGATGGAGTGAAGCTAGATGGATTTGTTCATTGTGCAGGCATCCCATGTATTATGAACGTTAAATCATTAACAAGAAATAGGTTGAAAAATGTAATGAATTTAAATTTTCATGCCTTTATTGATTTGGCAAGATGTTTTGTGAAGCGTAAATATAGTAATGATAATGCAAGTATTATAGGAATATCTTCAAGTGCAACAGTGCATCCACGAATGTATGAGATGGGATACATTGCCTCAAAAGCAGCAATGGAAGCCTCAGTAAAAGTAATGGCGCAAGAATTCTGGAAGCGTAAAATTCGTGTTAATTGTGTTTCTCCTGGAGCGGTAATGACAGAAATGGTTGTAGAGACCATTCGAGAGCACAATAATAAGGAACTCATGGATAGTATTGCTTCTAAAACTGTGATGGGATGGCAGCAGCCTGAAGATATTTCGAAAGTTTGTGCGTTTATACTTAGTGATGCATCCTGTAGCATTACAGGGCAAATTCTTCGAGCGGATGGTGGATACATTTAGAGATAATGCTTATCTACAAAAAATAGGAAGGAAAAAATAGTGGATTTAAAAGAAAAGCATTTGTGTTTACAAAAAAAGTTAATGGAACTTATGCTGGAAGTGGATAATATTTGTAAAAAGAATGATATTATATATTATTTGCATGCAGGTAATGTAATAGGTGCTATTAGACATCGTGGATTTATACCTTGGGATGATGATGTTGATATTATTATGACTCCTGAAAATTGGAGGAAGTTTTATGCAGCTTGCCAAAAAGAAAAAGTAAAGAATCGTGCGTTAGTATGTAGAGAAAATAACCCGGAGCATACATATTTATTTGCACGTTATGTTGATACCACAACTACGTATACATTTAGATGGAAGGCTTTTAATACAGGGCAAGAAGGAATTGGTATTGACATTGCTATTTTTGACAAAGTTTCTAATAGCATATATAAGCAACAAAAATATAGAAAATGGATGATTCTTTTAGGTGAATTTATTGGAAGAAGAACTTTTGTAAATGATGAAGGTAATATTAGGCTTTATCAAGGTGCAAAATTTCTTGCAAAGATTTTTGGTAATAAGACAGTAATTAACTTTATTGAAAAAATGAAGAATAAATACACTGATGAAAATGGTGGAAGTTATATTCCGCAAGGGCCACATAAAGGTTTTAATTGGTCTTGTTCTGCGGAATATTTAGGTCAACCGGAAGTGGTTGAAGTGGAAGGTCATAAATTATATGCCCCAACAAATGCAAGAGGGTTTGTAAGAAAAGTTTATGGTGATGATTGGATGATATTGCCTGACCCGGAGCAAAGACGAATCCATATGGGTAAAATATCTGCTTATAGCAGTGTTAATGTTTCGGATGGAGAGGCCGAGAGAGATGCCGCCAATTGGGTAGATTCATCAAAATATGATGATTGTTATGTGAAACAAAAACCATTAGTTATCAAGAGGACACTACTTAGGAAAAAACAGGATTTAATAGATTCTAAAATTAAGTGTTACGCATATTATATTGAATTAGAATCCAAATTAGAGTTTTTGGATTACAATTTATCACATCTTTTGGATAATAATAATTATGTAACTATTAATAGTATTTTTTCAGAATATGTAAATCAACAGTTAAAGGAATATAAAAAAATAGATTTTATTTCAAATACTCCAACTGTAGAACAGATGAGTCAACATACTATTCCGATTTCATATGAACATTTATATATTGTTTGCATGTCATTAACTGTTTCGGGAAAATATTATGTAGCACAAAAAATTTTAGATTTACATTTTGGTGTTGATGGAGATAGACCATTACAAATAAAAAGACTGCAAGAGCTTATTGATGCGAATCGGGAATGGTCTGTTGCTAGATATGATAATAAAGATTGGGGAGAAATAGAAAGAATATCCAATAAATGGCTGCCTAAATATCCATATCATGTCGACTTTCTGTATGGTGATTTATTTATTAAGTTGAAAAGAGCTAAAAATAAGGAAAATGTTTTTAATATAATTAAACAAGCTGAGGATGTATTGAAAATCCATCCTAATTCTGTGGAATTGCTTCGTATAGTTGCTGATGCAAAGTTGAAGCTTGATTATGTTTCAGAAGCCAGAAAGCTGTATAAAGAAATCTTAAAGACTTCATGCAATGGTGCATTAAATTTAGAGATAAAAGATTCCTTAAAAAAAATGAGGCTGGATGTTTGTGAAAACATACAAGAAGAATTTAATTACAGCAAAATGGTTGAAAGAAATTCCGTTGCTCATAATAAATTGCTTCAACTTCTGAGTGAAGTTGATTTGATATGTAAAGAGAGGGAGATATCGTATTTTTTGGAGCCTATTTTAGCGTGGGAGTCAATTAATAAAGGTGAATTTGTAGAAAAGCGTTTTTCAAATCGTATAATAATGCAGGCAAAAAGCAGGAAGCGTTTTATTGAGGCTGTATTAGATATGAAAAAAAGTAACAGAGTTTTAGAATGTTTTGAAACAAATGAAGATTATGCAGAATTTTCATTACGTTATTGCGATACTTCAAGTATTTTGCTTAATTGTGATGAATTAGGGCTTTATAATAATAATAATATTAGTGTGGAAATTGTTTTTATTAAGCCTCATTGTCAAAATCGTTTCGAGAAAAAGATAAAAGCATTAGCACTTACTTCAATAAAGAATGCTTCAAGACCAAGTATTTTTTTAAAAAGGGGACTAAAGCATTTTATTTCTGGGACAATAGGCGTGATAGTAACGCATATATTTGGAAAGTCAAGAGTTAAAGAGAAATGTTGGAAATGGGTATATCAACCAGAGCAGGATAGAAATAAAATAAAAGGCGAAGTTAGAACCTTTAATTCAAAGTGGTTAAAGTTACCAGTGTTGGATTTCGACGAAAAAGAAATAACCTATATAAAAAATAGACCTTTCCCCGTTCCTAAAAATTATATAGAATATGTTAAAAGTTTAAATAAAAAGCCAACGGGATTTTCTTATTTTCTTTTGAACTCTGAACAAATTATTTTAATCCCAGAGTGTAATGGACAAATTCTTTCTAAAGGAATATCGAAAAAAGATATAAAAGAAAGAATAAAACTTGAATTTAAGATAAGAAGTTTGAGTAAAAAAATCAAGATTTATTCTCCGTATATTATACGCGGATGGGAGCATGTTCAACGTGGATTTATACGTACGGAAATGATTAGGAAGTATATGCCTCAAAAGAAAAAAATAATGGCGTTATATAATGCATATCAATATGAAGAGTTAGAAAAAATTTTGAAAGAATATATTGACAATATTAAAATTTTTTCAAATAAAAAGTTGGCATTGTATTTTGATAAGGACATATTTAGAGTTACATGGGAAATAATGGAGAAACAGGGGTGTGGCAGTGCTATTACTAATGTGCTTTCACATATCCCAATTGAACATATTAAAAGAGAAAGAGGGAAAAGAGCAGTAATGTTAAAGCCAGTTTGTATGCAGAAAGAGTTAGAGCAAATACTAAATTATTTGAAACATGATCAAAAAAACTGTTTATATTTGTATGCGGATTTATCTATCTATGGTCTAAATAATTCTAATATTAAAGTTTGGTATGATAAAGATAAGCAAGGAATCCGTATGGTTGTGATGCAATATCATGAAAGTTTTCAGGTTTATTCTAATCGGTCCTTTGAAGATGTTAATGGATTGATAGAGCTTATTAGGAAGAAAAGTCCACATTGTATTTCTGCACGTAGGGAGATTATAGAGATTATAGAAGAAAAATTACCGCAATACTTTTCTGAATATGGCGTGATTATGGAAAATCCACAAATAAACTTAAAAAATGATTATAATGTAAATAGTATGTATAGAACAAAAATAAGAGAAGCCGATATAATCGATTGTGAAAAAATTACAGATTTAATTTTTACTTCACCAGAGATTAGTGCACCATATACCAAAGAAGTTTTATTAGAGGAACTTAAAGAAAGAATTCAAACAGGAATGGGACGAAGTTTTATTATAGAAAATGCGGATGAAGTCGTTGCACATGTAGCTACATATGCAGAAACGGAAAGTTTTGTGATTGTAGGAGGCTTTGTTGTTCATCCTGACTTTAGAGATTCCGAATATGCATATCATTTAGAAAAATTTATAGCGGATATTATAAATAGAGAAGGGAAAAAACATGTTGGAATGATAACTAGTAGGCGTTTGCAGAGAATGTTTGAACGTAAAGGTAGTGTAAGCATTGCAAAATATGGGAAATTATCTTTGAAAGATAAATAGTAGAGGAAGTTTGCAGATGATATAATCGAAAAGGTTTTTTAATAATAAATTGTAATATTTTTAGTATAGAAAATTTAGGAGGAGAATTAAGTGAGAAAACACAGTAGTGACCCGGTAAAAGCCGGTAAAACGAAATCAAAAATAAAAATACTCCCGGGCACACCGGGATTGATTGTATTGCTTGTAGCATTTTTATTAATTGAAGTGACATTCATGTCCATGCTCACAATCCTAAATATCCTGCCAACGCTTTACAACATCATAATTCTGATTGTTTTAATAGCTCTGGCGGTACTTGTTTTTAAGCTTCTGGCATGCAGAAAAGAAGTGACAAAACAACGAAAGGTCGGCGTTATTATTTCCGCACTGATGATTGTATTGCTTGGTATAGGCTGTTTCTATTTATTTAATACATATTCGGCCTTTAGCAAAATGAGTGATGAGGACAAGCAGTACGAGGATTTTCATGTGGTGGCGTTAAAAGACGGCAGTTACAAAAATGTAAAGGACATAGACGGCAAAACTATATTTACCAATGTCAGCACTTCAGCGACTTATGACAAAGCTCAGGAAAAGTTGAAAGAAGAAGCTGATGTAAAATATAAAGAAGCCGGCGGATATATGCAGCTTAAATCTGTATTGATAGACGAGAAAAACAAAGAACACGACGAACTCATATTTATAAGCGGCAATAATTATGAGATGATATGTGAGGACGTAGAAGGTTTTGAAAAAAGAACAAGAATTGTTCATACCGTTTCAGTGGAAATTGAAAACAAGGATATAGCCAAGCGTGTAGGCATTACTCAAGAGCCGTTTAATATATATATAAGCGGCATCGATACCTTTGGAGGTATAAGCAAGGTATCCAGAAGCGATGTCAATATGATAATGACTGTTGATCCTGTTGATAAGAAGATTTTGCTTACATCTATCCCGAGAGATATGTATGTTGATTTGCATTCATACAAAGCAAAGGATAAGCTTACCCATTCGGGAATATATGGTGTGGGAGAAACAGTAGAGACAGTAGAGGACTGGATGGGTATTGATATCAATTATTATATACGAGTGAATTTCACATCTCTTGAGGATATTGTTGATGCCATCGGCGGCGTTGATGTGGAGTCGCCATATGCGTTTAAATCATCGGTATCCAAGTACAGCTACAGTGAAGGTATAAATCACCTTGACGGAGAAGCGGCCCTGTTCTTTGCAAGGGAAAGAAAATCTTTTGAGGAAGGAGATCAGGAACGAATAAAGAATCAACAACGAGTTTTAAAAGGTATTATTAACAAAATTACCGGAAGTACTGCAATTTTGACAGGGTACACAAAGATACTTGATACTGTGGGAGATCAAATTCAGACGAATATGAGCCAAAGTGACATAGGTTCGCTGGTTAAAATGCAGCTTGAGGATATAGGTGGTTGGAGCATAGAAACTACGGAAATAAAAGGCACCGGCACCAACGCTTCCACGTACAGCATGGGAAGCAGACAGCTCTATGTGGTTATCCCTGATGAATCTTCGGTAAAAGATGCTCAGATGAAAATAAATGAAATGACAGGGAAATAAAGTGGAGTAATTATATGCTTCTTTCAAATAAAGGCGAAGTGAAGTTTACAGGAGCCGTATTTAGGGATGCTTAGTTAGTTTCTGATGGCAAACAAAATTAAAACCGAGGATACAATTTAATTGCACAAGCGATGTTGCGTCAATGACATGTATGAAAGCGATTGAAGCGGGCTGTAATGTAATAGATTAAATTTTAATTAAGTTTTTCCTTTACAATACCTCCTGAATGTAGTACCATATATAAATGTAAGCCGCTCGAAATGGGTTCATAAATCCGGCTTCAGAGTTGATAACAATCTTTGGATAAAACAAGCCGGTACCTTGGTTAGGCGAGACTGGATAGAGGAGGTAAAGATTTAAATGTATGCGATTATTGAAACAGGCGGAAAGCAGTACAGAGTTCAGAACGGCGATCAGATTGCTGTTGAGAAGCTTAACGTAGCAGATGGAGAAAAGGTAGTATTTGACAAGGTTTTAGTTGTAGGTGAAGGTGCCGATACTAAAGTGGGAGCTCCTTATGTTGAAGGTTCTGTTGTTGAAGGAAAAGCTGTTGAGACAGGCAAAGGTAAGAAAGTAATTATCTTCAAGTACAAAGCAAAGAAAGACTACAGAAAGAAGCAGGGACACAGACAGCCTTATACTTTGGTAGAGATCACTTCCATTGACGGCGACGGCACAGTAGCTGTTAAAGAAGAAGCTGCCGGGGAAGAAGCAAAGGCTGCTAAAAAGCCATCCTTAAAATCTATGAGAAAAGCAGAACTTATAGAATTTGCGAAGGAAAATAACATCGAAATTGATGAAAAAGCTACAAATGCAGTAATGATTGAAACTATCGAAGCTGCATTAAAGTAATTGTTGTTTGTAAAAAGAAACTGTAATTTTAATTGATATAGCGAGGAGGTGTCTGGTCGATGGCAAGTAAAAAAGGTGTAGGTAGTTCAAAGAACGGTCGTGACAGTGAGTCGAAACGTTTAGGCGTAAAGACAGGAGACGGTCAGTTTGTAAGTGCCGGAAGCATTTTAGTTAGACAGAGAGGAACTAAGTTCCATCCTGGTAACAATGTGGGAATCGGCGGAGATGATACTTTATTTGCAAAGATTGACGGAGCTGTTAAGTTTGAGAGATACGACAAGACGAGAAAGCAAGTAAGCGTATATCCGAAAGAAGCGTAAGCGAAATGTTTTTTGAGCCCCTATTTTATAGGGGCTTTACTTTTTGGTATATTTGATTTAAGGAGGACTCATGTTTGTAGATCGAGCCAAAATTTTTATTAAATCAGGAAAAGGGGGAGATGGTGCAGTTTCTTTCAGGAGAGAACCATTTGTGCCGGAAGGTGGTCCTGATGGCGGAGACGGCGGAAAGGGCGGAGATGTTATTTTTCAGGCTGACGAAAATCTGAGAACTCTTATGGATTTTCGATATAAAAGGAAATATGAAGCTGAAAACGGCCAGAACGGGATGAAGAAAAAACGATATGGCAAAAATGGACAGGATTTAGTAATAAAAGTTCCTGTAGGAACTGTTGTAATAGATGAGGAATCAGGCCTTATAATGCAGGATCTTACTGAAAACGGCCAGTCATTCGTTGCTGCAAAAGGAGGTAAAGGCGGAAAAGGTAATGTGAAGTACACCACGTCAACACGTCAGGCTCCTAATTTTGCAGAAGCAGGGGGATTTGCAAAGGAAAGAAACGTTATTCTTGAAATGAAGCTTATTGCTGATGTGGGGCTTGTAGGTTTTCCTAATGTAGGAAAATCAACACTTTTGTCCATGTCTACCAGTGCTAAGCCTAAGATAGCTAATTACCATTTTACTACTATAGCTCCTAATTTAGGAGTTGTTAAGATTTTTGATACCAGTTTTGTCATGGCTGATATAGCAGGCATTATAGAAGGGGCTCATGAGGGTGCAGGTTTGGGACATAAGTTCTTGAAACATATAGAGAGAACTAAGGTGCTTATTCATGTTGTAGACGTTTCCGGAAGTGAGGGAAGAGACCCTATAGAGGATTTTGATAAAATAAACAGGGAATTAGAGCAGTACAGCCCTGCGCTTATAAAAAAACCTCAGATAGTAGCGGCTAATAAAATAGATATTATAAGCGAGGATGATCCTAAATTTTTGGATTTTAAAAAATATGTAGAATCGAAAGGATATAAAGTATTTCCTATGTCAGCGCCTATAAATATAGGTGTTAAAGAGGTTTTGGCTGAGGCGGCAGAGTGTTTACAGAAATTACTTTTAGAGCCTCAGGAGGAGAACGAATATCAGTTGTTTGATTTTGAGGCTGAGGATAATGATCCTGATTACAGAACGGTTACCGTTGAATTTAACGGAAGAGATTATGTTCTCAGAGGAAAACAGCTTAATAAAATATTTAATTCTACTAATTTTACCGATGCAGGATCCATGAGGTATCTATATAAGTATATAGAAAAGAGCGGAGCTATAGACAAAATGAAGGAAATGGGTATTGAAGACGGTGATATTATAAAAATACAGGATTTTGAATTTGAATATTTTGATGAGGATTATATTTGATAACATTGGAAAATAAAAAAATTCTTTTGAAGGCGTAAAAGTATCAAAACGCCTTCTTTTTTTTATACTGTCGCAATATAGATTATAAGAGGAGGTAAGTCGATGATAAACAAAATGTTAAAACAATCTGCTGCTATGGCTCTTATCGTATTGGCTCTGCTGATATCTAAAAACTCGCACATCGGTATACTGGAGAATGGAGCTGCTGCAGTCTTGAATTATATGGAGGTAAATTATACAGCTAGCGATGTAAAGACTATGGCAAAAAAAAGTAAAGATATGGCTGTTTCGGTAACTTCAAAAGTAAATGAATCAGTAGGAGTAATAGCAGGTAAGCCTTCATATGGTCAGGCTATAGATGAGGAATTTACAGGAAAGCAGACTTCCGTATATGCTGTTGGCGGAGGGGAAGTGACTGCTGTGGGAGAAAATGAAGAAATTGGTAAGTATATAAAGATAACTCATGGAGATTCAGGGGAAAGTTTATATGGCAATCTTAAATCTATAAATGTAACAGTGCCGGGGCGTGTTAAAAAAGGAGATATCATAGGAGTGTATGAAAAATCAGAAGATAAGGAATTTTATTATTCGTTTAGGGAATTTGAATGATATGTGGTATACTTAAAAAGTTAGGAGGGCATTTTAGATGAAACATCCAACAAGGGAAGAATGTGAACGACTTTTAAGTGAATATAAAACTCCAGAGCATGTAAGAGGTCATTGCAGGGCAGTAGCTCGTACAGCTCTTACAATATCAAAAGCTTTAAATGAAAAGGGCTATAATCTTGATATCGGGTTAATACAGGCTGCAGGATTGCTTCATGATATAGCCAGAGTAGAGGACAGGCATTGGGAAGTAGGCGCTGATTTAATGGTGAAGCTGGGTTATGAGCAAGAGAGCCGGATAATAAGGGTGCATATGAATTATTCACCTTTTTCCCATATAAACGAGGTGACGGAAACTGATATGGTATGTCTGGGAGATCGTCTGGTTAAAGAGGACAAGTATGTGGGACTTGATGCCAGAATAGAGTATATCATAAATAAAGCGGCGAAGAACGGACATCCTGAAGCCAAAACTGTGATATTGGAAAAGAAAAAAGATACAAAACGGTTTATGGATGAAATAGAAGAAGTAATAGGAGTTTCTATTGATCGCCTTATGGCAGATAGTGAGGAAGAATAAGCGTGGGAGAAATAATTATATGAATATAGACAAAGAACTGCAGAAGCTTCTGAACCGTGTTGAAAAGCCTGCGAGGTATATAGGAGGAGAGGTAAACTCTGTAAGTAAGGCTCCTGATAGTGTATCTATAAGGTTTGGTT
Organism: Lentihominibacter sp.; assembly: GCF_046951855.1. Taxonomy (NCBI): domain Bacteria; kingdom Bacillati; phylum Bacillota; class Clostridia; order Peptostreptococcales; family Anaerovoracaceae; genus Lentihominibacter; species Lentihominibacter sp. Next base: position 32,959 of record NZ_JBKTXS010000006.1, read on the forward strand.
TTGCATTTCCCGATACTTATGAAATAGGGATGTCATATATGGGAATGCAGATATTATATAACATTCTGAATAAGAACGCAGATATTTACTGTGAAAGAATATTTGCTCCGGCAGAAGATATGGAAAATCTTATGAGGAAAAGTGGAAGAAAGCTTTTTACACTGGAAACGTTTACTCCTGTAAAAGATTTGGATATGTTGGGTTTTACGCTTCAGTATGAGCTTTCATACACTAATATATTAAATATTTTGGAGCTTAGCGGGATACCTGCAAGGCGTACTGAACGGGGCGAAGAGTATCCCATAATAATAGCGGGAGGGCCATGTGCGTATAACCCTGAGCCGCTGGCATATTTTATAGATGCATTTTTGATAGGTGATGGAGAGGAACTTCTTGAGCAAGTCTGTATCATGAAAAAAGACTGTTCTTCAAAAGAGGAATTTCTTAAAAAAATCTGTAAATTGGATGGCGTATATGTCCCGGCTTTTTATGAGCCGGAATATAATGAAGATGGGACTATAAAAAGAGTATCGAAATTGTATGATGATGCTCCTGACAGAGTAAAACGAGCACTTATACAAGATTTGGACAAAGCGGAATTTCCTGTAGAAAATATAGTACCGTTTATAGAGACTGTCCATGATCGCTCTGTGGTTGAAACTTTTAGAGGCTGTACAAGAGGATGCAGATTTTGCCAGGCTGGTATGATATATAGGCCAGTGAGAGAGAGAAAGAAAGATACTATAAAAAATCTTGCAGAAAAACAGCTGGCCAATACAGGCCACGACGAGCTGTCACTTTTGTCTCTTTCCACAAGTGATTATTCAAGATTTGAGGAGCTGGCCATGGAGCTTATGGAAATGTGTGCCGGACAGAATGTGTCTCTGTCTCTTCCGTCTCTCAGGCTGGATTCATTTTCTTTTAAAGTATTGCAGGAAATACAAGAGTACAGGAAATCCGGACTGACTTTTGCGCCTGAAGCGGGGAGCCAGCGTCTCAGAGATGTCATAAACAAAAATATTACTGAGGATAATATTTTCGGTGCTGTTGAAAAAGCTATAGAATTAGGATGGGAACATATAAAGCTGTATTTTATGGCAGGGCTTCCGGGCGAAACATATGAGGATCTTGATGGCATAAGAGAGATTGCTGAGAAAATAATGGAAATAAATTTTAGAATAAAAGGGAAAAAAGGAGGCAGGTTCAGAGTTACTATCAGTGTTTCTAACTTTGTGCCAAAACCTCATACTCCTTTTCAGTGGGCTGCTCAGGATACTCCTGATATGTTCATAGATAAACATAATTTTCTTACTAAAAGACTTCGCATAAAAGGAGTCACATTTAATTATCATGAAACCGGTACGAGCAATCTTGAAGCTGTATTTGCAAGGGGGGACAGAAGAGTGGGCGCAGTGTTGGAAGCTGCTCATAGGCTCGGATGTAAGTTTGACGGATGGACAGAACATTTTAAGCCTGAACTTTGGGACAAGGCTTTTGAGGAGACAGGTATAGACCCGGCATTTTACAGTTATCGTGAGAGAAATTATGATGAAATACTTCCGTGGGATATAATAGATTCTTTTATAACAAAAGAATTTCTGATAAGAGAAAATGAAAAGGCTAAAAATGCTCAGGTAACTCCTGATTGTAGACTGGGATGTGTCGGTTGCGGTATTAATCGAGTTGCCGAATGTTTTAAGGATGCTGAATTCAAGGAGGTGTCTGATGTTTAAATATGTCCTTACCTTTTCGAAGACAGGGATAATTTGTTATACATCTCATTTGGATATTATGAGGATGTTTAATAGAGTTATAAAAAGAGCAGGAATACGATTGTCTTATTCACAAGGGTTTAATCCACATCCTAAAATGGGATTTGCTCAGCCTTTATCCTTAGGTTACAGTGGGCTTAATGAATTGATGGAGCTTGAGACTGAAGAAGAATATGAACCTGAAGATATTAAGGACAAGCTGACCGAGCTGATGCCCAAAGGAATTGATATATTGAAGTGTGAAAAAAAGAACAGAGCAAGTAAAAAAACACTTGCTGCACAGACTGTTGCAGCTGCATATAAGATATATATACCTATTTCCGATACTATAGGCATTTCAGGGGAGGAAATAAAGAATTCTTATATGAGCCAGAATCATATAACAGCACTAAAACGTCAGAAAAAGAAAAAAGAGCCTGTGGAAATAGATATAAAACCGATGATAAGAGAGCTTGAGATAATTAATCAAGACCACGAACTTATAGTGGAAGCTGTTTTAGACTCTGGCAGCATTTCAAATCTGAGTCCGGAGCTTTTGATAAAGACATTACAGAAACACTTGAGTCTTGATATTGACAGAGGTGAGATAGAAATAACACGGGAAAAAATTTATTTCCAATAATTAACATATTATATTGACAATTACTTCCATAAAATGTAATATTGTGTAAAGAAAGGAGGTTTTTGTCATGAGGAAATTGATGGAGTATATCAAAAATAACCGAAAACTTATTGGGTTTATCGAAGATAACAAAGATATGCTGATAAAGGTTGCGGCAGTTGCAGCTGTAGTTGTCGTTGCCTTTTTTGTTTTTGCATCTAAGGCGGATAAGGAGGATCAGATAGTGGTAAAGGACAGCGTAACTGCGGCTGAGGCTGATGATTCTGCCGGTGAAAGTATCTTTGTAGATATAGGAGGTGAGGTGAATACTCCTATGGTTGCTGAGCTTAAAGCGGGGAGCAGAGTGGGTGATGTTATAGAAGCGGCGGGAGGGCTGACGGAAAAAGCGGATATAAGTGAGATAAATCGAGCGGCTTTTGTTGAAGACGGAGAAAAGATTTTTGTTCCTGCATTGATATCTACAGAAGAAAATGGCATTTCCGAGAGCAGAGAAACACCTGTATATTCGGATGGGAAGATAAACATTAATACAGCTGATTCCCAGGAACTTCAGGAGCTGAACGGAGTCGGGCCGGCTACTGCGGAAAAGATAATAGATTACAGAGAAGAAAACGGCCGATTTGCTTCTATAGATGATCTGAAAGATGTATCGGGGATAGGAGATAAGAGTTTTGAAAAAATAAAAGATAAGATCAAAGTGTGATTATGTTGTTATGAAAAAGGGGATATTGTAATGTTAGTTATTGCTGAATTAGCTGCGGGAATAGACAGTGTGATAAGCAGAGCTGTATTGACTTTTGTTTCGGTGCTGATATTTGTTGCGGTGATGTCTTTAATATTTGCACTGAAAAGAGATGAATAAAAACAGCACGGGGCAACCGTGCTGTTTTTTTACTGAATATTGAGCTACATTTCTTCAAAATATTTTTTTATGCATTCAAAGGTTTCTTGACTGATGTGATGTTCAACTTTGCATGCGTCTTCTCTTGCTGTGTTTTCGCTTACTCCTATTTTTATGAACAGTTTGCTCAGTAGTTGGTGACGTTCATATATACAGTCTGCGATTTCTTTACCGGATTCAGTAAGAAATATATGATTATCTTTATCTCTTGTAATGAATCCATTAGTCTCTAACTGCTTGAGAGCTATGCTCACACTTGGTTTTGAGAACCCCAGGTAATTGACAATATCAATAGCTCTTACGGTTCCTTTTTCGTTTTTTATAATAAGTATAGATTCAAGATAATTTTCTGCGGATTCTAATATTTTCACTTTTTCCTCCTATTTTATAGCGGTTTCAAGAGCGAGTTTCATCATATCGGTAAAGGATGTTTCTCTTTCTTTCGCTGTTGCTTTTTCACCTGTAACAAAATGATCGCTTATGGTCATTATAGCCAGAGCATTTACATTATTGTAAGCTGCATTCATATATAATGCAGCAGCTTCCATTTCAACTGCCATAATGCCCATTGAGGCCCATTTTTTCCACCAGTTTTCTTTTAATTCATAAAATACGTCACAGGATACGATATTACCGGCTTTGAAAGGAATTTTCAGATTTTCTGATGATTGGCTGAGTTTGGATAAAAGTTCAAAACTGGCGCACGGTGAATATGATCCCGGTACATCAAAAGCGTGAATATAATTTGAATCAGTAGATGCAGCCATACCTACAACTATGTCTTTTATTTTCACATTTTCATGAAAAGAGCCGGCAGTTCCTATTCTGATGAGATTCTCGACACGATATTCAGTTATAAGCTCCCATGAATATATTCCCATAGACGGCATTCCCATACCTGTCCCCTGTACTGAAACCGGAACGCCTTTATACGTTCCGGTATAGCCTAACATCCCTCGAATTTCATTATAGCATTTTGGATTATTAAGGAAATTCTCTGCTATGAATTTTGCTCTGAGAGGATCACCCGGCAGAAGTATTGACGGAGCAATATCGTTTTTACTTGCAGCGTTTATATGTGTGCTCATATGGATGTTCTCCTTTAATTATCGGTTTTGTTTATTAAAATTAGTATACCATATTTATCGATTTTATAAAACAAATATATTAGAAGACATTTCTTTGCTGACTTTTATTATGATGTCAGATCCCATAGGAAGGGTAATCTGAGGATAGACGTGTCCAGCTCTCAAATTGAGAATGGAGGGCTTTTTATAGGGTAATATGATTTCGTTGATTATAGTTTCGAGAGTCAATGAATCAGAGGACTCATTACAGTCTTTGAATGTTCCGAGTATTATGCCGTTACAGTTTTTAAATTTACCGGCAAGAGCCAGGGATGTAAGGGCCCTGTCCAGTCTGTACATCGGCTCGCAGACGTCTTCAATAAAGAGTATTTTGTTTTCTGTGTCTATTTCATAAGGAGTTCCCAAAGTTGCGGCCAAAACTGTAAGGTTGCCGCCTGTAAGAGGGCCGGTGGCTGTGCCCGGATAAATAGTTTTAAGTACTTCGCCTTTAGGATTATTTAGTTGTCTTGGTATATTTTGATGGAAAATACATTTCTTTAAAGATGATAACGTAAATCTGTCAAGCCTTGTGTAATCTTCAGCCGCCATAGGACCGTGAAAAGTTATAAATCCACACCGCTGGTTCAAGGCTGTGTGAAGAACTGTTATATCACTGTAGCCGACAAAAATCTTAGGATGTTTTTTTATAGTATCAAAATCTATCATGGGAAGAATCCTCATAGCGCCGTAACCGCCTCTCATGGAAAAAACCCCTTTAATTTCCTTCGAAGCAAAAGCCTCGTTAAAATCCTCTGCTCGCTGAACATCACTGCCCGAAAGATACCCGTGTCTCATTTTACAGCTGTCCATTATTACAGGTTTAAGATCAAGTAATTTTATGGAATCTGTTATCTTTTGAAGATCAGCGTCATTGACAGGAGAGGAAGGAGCGATTACAGCTACTTTATCTCCGGGACTTAAGGGCTCAGGGCTGAAAGTTCTCTGCATATATCTACCTCACTTTTCATATTGATAGTGTTTATAATAAAGGATATATGGAAGAGCTGGGAATATGAGCTGCTTTTTTGGCTTTAGGAGGAATATAAAAAAAGATGGGAGACACATTCCATCTTTTTCTTTAAATTGCTCATTTCTGTGCATTTAACTTATGCACTGGTGGGGACGGGTGAGACTTAGGCGTTAGCCTTATTGAATCTTTTTGTTAATCTTGATACTTTTCTCGAAGCAGCATTTTTATGAATGGTATGCTTAGCAGCAGCCTGCATGAGCTTTTTTTCTGCTAAAGCAAGTTTTTCTTTAGCTGTTTCCATATCTCCGGCTTCAATAGCTGCGTCAAATGCTTTTAAAACTGCTTTGAGATGTCCTTTGACACGTCTGTTTCTTGCCGTTTTTTTATCGATAACACGGATTCTTTTCTTTGCGGATTTAATATTTGCCATTTTAAATTACCCCACTTTCTTTATTAAATATAGCTAAAAATTCGCAATTAAAAGTATAAATGAATAAAACACAATTTGCAAGGGAAAAATCATAGAAAATGATAAAAGGAGCCTGCAAAATGAATTATAGGACTGATTTGGCCATAGAGAGAAAAGAAATGCTTGATGAAGACGGCAAAATGCCGAATCTTACAGAAGGTATTATTATGAAGAAGATTGATTATGGAGATGATATAACGGTTACCAGAATAGAAATAACAGATCCCATAGGCGAAGTCAAGATGGAAAAACCTATGGGTAACTATATAACTATAGAAGCAGAAGGAATACTGGAAGAAGCAGATGGCATAAAAGATAAAGTTGAAAAAGTTGTGGCTCAAGAATTGAAAGAATTAATAAAGTTTCATTATTATCTTAATGTCCTAGTAGCAGGCCTTGGAAATCCTATGGTTACTCCTGATGCTCTGGGACCTTCGACAGCTTCCAAGATAAAAGTTACTAATCATTTGTTTGAACTTTTTAGAGCCGATGGAGACGATGAAATGTCGCGAGTAAGCTGTATAGTGCCAGGTGTAACCGCAACGACAGGCATGGAGACTGCGGAAATAATAAAAAAAACCTCAGAACTTGTAAAACCTGAAGTTATAATAGTAATTGATTCTCTGGCTGCAAGAAATATTGAACGTGTAAGCACTACTATACAGATAACTGATACGGGAATTTCACCAGGTGCCGGAATGGGAAATAACAGAACCGGAATAAATGAGGAAACTATGGGAATAAAGGTTATAGCTATCGGTGTGCCTACTGTGATAGATGCTACGACCATAATAAGAGATGCACTTATAGAAAATATAGAAAGTATTGAAAAAGTAGAAAAATATATAGAAGAATATGATCGTCAAATGATAGTGACTTCAACAGATATAGATATGCTTATAAAAGATTTTTCCGATATAATAGCAAATGGTATAAATAAAACTCTGCATCCCGGCATATATTCGTAAAAGAAACTTTTGGAGGACAACTATGGAAAAGAAAAGTAAAGTACTTCTTATTGCCGCTGCTCTGATGTTTATATGTTCGACCTTATTCTTTCTTAAAGCCAACCCGGCTTCAGCCCTTTCATCTGCATGGATAGATGAGAAAGGTTTGGGAGAGATATGTATAGGTCAGGTGACTCGTATTACCGAGATCGCCTCTGATAATGAAACAGCTGAAACAGACGAAAACGGGGATAAAGAAAAGTCATCTGATAATAAGGTGAAAGAAGAAGCGGAGAAGAAAGAATCAAAAGAGGAAAACAAAGAGGAAAAAGTTACGGTTACAGGAGATCCTCAGGTTATAATATATCATACTCACAGTACAGAATCATATATGCCTTATGATGAGAGTAACTATCATAGAGAAGAAGAAGAGGGGACAGTAAGAGATGTAGGAAATGTACTTGAAAAAGAACTTAAGAAAAAAGGGATAAACGTTATACATGATAAGACACTTCATGATAGACCTTCATATAACGAATCTTACAATAGATCATTAGAGACTATTCAGACACTGACCAAAAAATATCCTACAGCCAAGTACGTTATAGATCTTCACAGGGATGCAGCGGCAGCCTCTGCGACAGAGGGAAAATACATAGAAATAGACGGAAAACGTGTAGCAAAATTCAGTATGGTGGTAGGAAAGCAAAATGATAACTATACTGAACTATATGCTTTCGCAAAGAAAATAAGTGAAAAATCCGAGAAGCTTTATAAAGGGTATGGAGGAGCTATTATAGAACAGAATTATAAATATAATGAATTCGTAAGTGACAGGGCTCTTCTTCTTGAAATAGGAAACAACAAGAATACTATAGAAGAAACGAGATTATGCGCCGTCTATTTCGCAGAAGTTTTAGCAGAGATTATAAAAGAGGAACAATAATGTGAGGAGAAACAAATGAAAAAAACAATCATAAAGATGATTATAGTGTCTATAGTGTTTTTCATCGGAACCGTCAGCATAATAAGTCTTGACAATATCTGCCTGGAAACGACAGGACAGGGAGGAAAATTAGTTTTGGATGTTGATAATTAAAGCTTTTTCCAGTAAAATACGAAGTATAGAATTTTAGTTTGAGAGGCAGAAATGAAAGATTATCAAAAATATATCAGAAACTTTAGCATAATAGCTCATATAGATCATGGCAAATCTACATTGGCAGACAGAATAATCGAGAAGACCGGACTGGTTTCAGAGAGAGAAATGAGAGAACAGTTCCTTGATAATATGGAGCTTGAACGAGAACGTGGGATTACTATTAAGCTTCAGACAACACGTCTCATATTCAATTCAAAAGATGGCAATGAATATGTGTTTAATCTTATAGATACTCCGGGACATGTGGATTTTACTTATGAAGTTTCAAGAAGCTTGGCAGCATGTGAAGGAGCGGTTCTTGTAGTTGACGCCACACAGGGTGTAGAAGCTCAGACTCTTGCAAACGTATATCTTGCAATGGATGAGGATCTGGAGATTATGCCGATCCTTAACAAGATAGACTTGCCTTCAGCAAGGCCTGATGAGATAAAACAGGAAATAGAAGATGTTATAGGCGTTGATGCGGAAAACGCTCCCCTTGTTTCGGCCAAAGAAGGAATAGGAATAGAAGAACTTCTTGAAAAGATAGTTACGGATATACCGGCTCCTCAAGGAGATGAACACGGAAAGCTGAAAGCGCTGATATTTGACTCATATTATGACAATTATAAAGGTGTAGTGATATATACAAGGGTCTTTGACGGTACTGTCAAAGAGGGTGATACTATACTTTTGATGAATGCCGGCAAAGAATATGAGGTTACGGAGGTGGGAGTGTATTCTCCGGGACCTGTGGAATGCAAGGCCCTCAAAGCCGGAGAGGTAGGATATATTTGTGCCAGTATAAAGCAGGTAGCAGATGCCAGAGTGGGAGATACTATAACACTGGCTGATGAGCCTACTGAACAGCCGCTTCCGGGATATAAAAAAGTGCAGCCTATGGTTTACTGTGGCATTTATCCTGCGGAAGGAGAAAAGTATGAAAACGTGAAAGACGCTCTTGAAAAGTTGCAGGTAAACGATGCGGCATTTCATTTTGAACCTGAAACATCAACGGCACTGGGATTTGGATTCAGATGCGGATTTCTGGGACTTCTTCATATGGAAATCATAGTGGAAAGGCTTGAGCGTGAATTTGATCTTGGAGTGGTGACAACATCTCCGAGTGTTATATATAAAGTAGTTATGACTGACGGCAGTGTGCAGATGGTGCAGAATCCGTCAAATCTTCCTGATCCCGCGCTGATAGATCATATAGAAGAGCCTATGGTAAAAGCTGACATTATGGTTCCGAAAGAATATGTGGGAAATATAATGGAGATATGTCAAGATCGCAGAGGAAAGCTTCTCCATATGGAGTATATCACTGAAAATAGAGTGAATCTTCACTATGATATGCCTTTGAATGAAGTCATATATGATTTTTTCGATGCGCTTAAGTCAAAGACAAGAGGCTATGGTTCTCTGGATTACGAATTCTCAAGATATGAGCCTTCGAAGGTAGTAAAACTTGATATATTGCTCAACAAAGATCTTGTGGATGCTTTCTCAATGATAGTGCATGAATCGAAAGCTTATTCAAGAGGCAGATTTGTTTGTTCCAAGCTTAAAGAAATCATTCCTATGCATCAGTTTGAGGTTCCGATTCAGGCATCGATAGGTCAGAAGGTCATTGCCAGAGAGACTGTGAGGGCATATAGGAAGGATGTTATAGCCAAGTGCTATGGCGGTGATATTTCAAGAAAGAAAAAGCTGTTGGAAAAGCAAAAGGAAGGAAAAAAGCGAATGCGGCAGTTCGGTACTGTAGAAGTACCGCAAGAAGCGTTTACTGCGGTACTCAAGTATGACGATAACAAATAAACTGGGGTTATATCTTCACATACCGTTTTGTACGAGGAAATGCAGATACTGTGATTTCCTCTCTTTTAGTTGTAATGACAATAAGATTTTTTCGGAATATGCTAATGCACTGATGCAGGAAATCAGGATAAAATCCGAAAACTGGCATTATCGTGAAGTGGACAGTGTGTATATAGGAGGGGGAACACCGTCGCTTCTATCAGAATGGGATATAGGAAAGATTGTAGATTGTCTTAAGGATAATTTTAATATTACAGAAGATGCAGAGATAACCATAGAAGCTAATCCGGCTACATTGAGTGATGAAAAAATGGAACGGTATCTCAGAAAGGGTATTAACAGACTCAGTATAGGGATACAGTCTTTTGACAATAATATGCTTGGCATTTTGGGACGAATACATAATAAAAATGATGCTTTCTACTCTCTTCAGAGAGCAAAGAAAGCAGGGTTTGAAAATATAAATCTTGATATAATGTTTGGTATACCCGGACAGACCATGAAGATGTGGAAAGACACTGTAAGGCAATGCATATTTTTGAGGCCTTCTCATATATCTCTTTACAGTTTGCAGATAGAAGAAGGAACTGAATTTTATAAAATGATATATGAAGATGGACAGTTGGAACCAATCCCGGAGGCAGCAGACCGGGAGATGTATCATGCGGCACTTAAAATGATGAAACATGCAGGATATGAACATTATGAGATATCCAACGGGGCTCTGCCCGGTTACAGGAGCCGGCATAATATAAAATACTGGTCTTATGAGGAATATATCGGAATGGGACTTGGAGCCAGTTCTTTTGTAGATGGCAGCAGGTTTAAAAATTGTGAAAAAATGTATGACTATATCAGTGCAATAAAGGAGAATACCGCACCTATAGATGCTGGCAGTGTCGAGAGCTATACGGAGCGGGAGGAGATGGGAATTTTTGTTTTCACAGGTCTCAGAAAGACTGATGGAATAAATCTCAGTGATTTCAGAAAGACCTTTAAAGAGGATTTTTTTTCTGTTTATGATAATACTATATTGAATAAATATAAAGGAATGCTTATTCTTGACGGAGACAGACTTTATCTTTCGGAAAGAGGCATGGATATTTCAAACAAGATAATGATGGAGTTTATTTGATGAAAAGAAAATACGTAATGGCATTAGATCAGGGAACCAGTAGCGCCAGATGTATATTATACGACAGGAGAGGAAGGCAGATCAGTGTAGCCCAGAAGGAGTTTAGACAGATATATCCCAAAGAAGGATGGGTAGAACATGATCCCATGGATATATGGTCTACTCAGATCGGGGTGGCTCAGGAAGCTATGCTGAAAATAAATGCTACATATAATGATATTGATTCCATAGGAATAACGAATCAGAGAGAAACCACTGTTGTTTGGAATAGGCATACGGGTGAACCGGTATATAACGCTATAGTGTGGCAGTGCAGAAGGACTGCGGATTTCTGTGGCGAGCTTAAGGAAAAGGGGTTGGAATCTCTTTTCCGGGAGAAGACAGGGCTTTTGATAGATCCCTATTTTTCGGCTACAAAGCTTAAATGGATATTGGAGAATGTAGAAGGAGCATATGAAAGCGCTGCAGCAGGAGATCTTCTTTTTGGCACTATAGAAACATGGCTGATATGGAAACTCACAGATGGAAAGGTGCATATTACTGATTATTCCAATGCGTCAAGGACCATGATGTTCAATATTAGAAACCTTCAATGGGACAGTGAGATATTGGATATCTTGGATATACCAAAATGTATGCTTCCCAAGCCGTGCCCCTCAAGTATGATCTTTGGCGAGAGTCATTCAAGAATATTCGGAGGACCGATAGTTATCTCAGGTGCGGCAGGAGATCAGCAGGCAGCTTTATTTGGACAAACATGCTTTTCTGAAGGTGAAGCTAAAAACACTTACGGGACAGGTGGTTTTATGTTGGTTAATACAGGTCAGAAGCTTGTGGAGTCAAAACATGGACTGCTTACCACAATAGCGTGGGGATTGGGAGAAGACGTGTATTATGCTCTTGAGGGTTCTGTCTTCGTTTCAGGAGCAACGATACAATGGCTTCGGGATGAGTTACGACTTCTTGATGATGCGGCGCAGTCAGAGAAAATGGCAAGAGCTGTTCCTGATACAGCCGGAGCTTATATAGTCCCCGCATTCGCAGGACTTGGAGCGCCTTATTGGGATCCTTATGCCAGAGGAGCCATTATGGGTCTTACGCGGGGAGTAAATAAAAATCATATAGTGAGAGCTGCTCTTGAATCTATGGCATATCAGACTTATGATTTGATGAATTCAATGGCAGAGGATATAGGAGATGCTATAAGAACATTTAAAGTTGACGGTGGTGCATGTGCAAATGACTTTCTTCTTGAATTTCAGTCAGATATAATTGGTATGTCCTTATGCAGACCGAAATGTATAGAAACCACATCTCTTGGAGCAGCGTATCTTGCAGGTCTTGCTACAGGTTATTGGGAGAATACTGATGATATTATCTCCAATTGGCAGATAGACCGTGCATTTGAACCTGGTATGGATGAAGAAAGGAGAAAAGAGCTCATAGAAGGATGGCACAAAGCTGTAAAGCGTACATTGGAATGGGCGGAATAATAGTTTTATGAATTTACAGGATTTTTTTGACTCTACAGGAGGTCAGGCGACAGTAGTAGTGGTAATTCTGCTTCTGTTTGCAGCTATAATGTATTCTGGAAAAGGAAAAGCCACAGATATGAAGGCACTTGCAGTTTCTGCAGTATTTGTAGCTCTTTCTATTATACTCAATCAAATTGTTATTTTCAGAATGCCACAGGGCGGAAGTATAACGGCGTTTTCCATGGTGCCGATAGTGTTGTGCGCTTATTTTTTCGGTGTCAGAAGAGGGCTCCTGGCTGGAATGTGTGTAGGACTAATATCACTTATATTCAATCCCTATGTAATACATCCTGTACAGTTACTTCTTGATTATCCGTTGGCATTTGGTTCTCTTGCATTCGGAGGTATTTTTACACAAAAGAAAAATGGCCTTGTTAAAGGCTACATTTTTGGTGTTTTCTGCAGATATATCTGCGCGGTGCTTTCAGGAGTGATTTTCTTTGGAGAATATGCACCGGAAGGGTTTAATGCCATAACGTGGTCTGTTTGGTATAATTTTACATATTTGGCGGTGGAGGGGGTAGTATCTGTAATACTGCTGAGCATTCCTCAGGTAAAAAATATGTTTCAGAGACTCAAGGCTACATTTTAGATATAACGATAAGCAGTATACCGTCTTTTATAGAAATGACGGTATTTTTTTGCTTAAATTCATTGCTTACACCAAGAGGAAAGTTTCTTGTAAGAGTATGATTCTGAAGCGGGTATTTTGCTCCGCTTATTGATACACCTACAGATTCTTCCGAAAGAGAGAAAACAGAAAGGTAACTATTTTTTTCTCTGGGAATTACAAAGTTGCTGAGTTTTTTTGAGTCCAGTATGAAACATTTATTCATCCCATCAAGCATAATAAGCTTTTCAAAAAAATCATTGTAGTGATAAATCAGTTGCAGATTTGCAACAGTATGATCTAAGCGGCCGCCAATTCCTCCAAAAATTTCCAATTCTGAAAACCCTGATTCAACAGCTGTTCTCATTGCCAGATCAAGATCTGTATAATCTTTTTCAGGCTGAAAGCTTTTAATTTCAATGTTTTCAGGCAATTCACATTTTATTGAATCAAAATCACCAAGAAGAATATCCGGTGAAATATTCTGTGATAATGCGATATCATATCCTCCGTCGGTACATATTACGTAATCTTCCGGGTGAAGATATTCTTTTATATTTATTTCATTTTCTATATATGAAGTGATAATAACAGCTCTGCTCATTTTCAAAAATTACCTCCTGTTTTTATGATTATTGATAATTATAACCTCTTGAAAAACCTTAAAGCAAGATATATAATAACGTTGTACAGAAAATAATGAGGTGAAGCTATGGAAGAGCAAATCAAGAAAGTATTAAAAGATAAGGTTGATCCTGTACTTGCTGCCCATTACGGAGGGGCTGTTCTCACCAAATATGAAGATGGTGTGGCAGTGGTGAGACTTACCGGGTCATGTGCTTCCTGCCCATCGGCTCAGTCAACGATTGAGGATGTGGTCAAGAGCATATTGATGGAGAATATAGATGGGATCAAAGATGTGGTCTTGGATACTTCTGTAAGCGAAGATCTTCTCGATATGGCAAGAAAGATATTGAGAAAGGAAAACAATTAGTTATTTCTGTTACATTAAAACTTGTTTATAATTTCTTATTTCGCAATCAAGCGTTATAAGAAATAAATATAATAAAGGAGTGATTTTAATATGTTAATGACAGGAGCACAGTATATTGAAAGCTTGAGAAAAATGAAGACGAGAGTCTACATGTTTGGAGAAGAGGTTAAAGATTGGGTAGATCATCCTATTATTAGACCTTCAATCAACTGCGTAGCAATTACTTATGATCTTGCTCATGATCCTGAGTATGCTGACCTCATGACTGCGAAGTCAAATCTTACTGGTGAAACAGTAAACAGATTTTCACACCTTCACCAGAGTACTGAAGACTTAAAGAAAAAAGTAAAAATGCAGAGACTTTGCGGACAGAAGACAGCTTCATGCTTCCAGAGATGCGTAGGTATGGATGCTTTTAATGCTGTATTCTCCACGACATATGAAACTGATAAGAAGTATGGTACTAACTATCATGAAAACTTCAAGAACTTTCTTAAGATGGTTCAGGAGAAAGACTATGTAGTTGACGGTGCCATGACTGACCCTAAGGGTGACAGAGGACTCGCTCCAAGCGCTCAGAGAGATCCTGATCTGTTTATGCATATCGTTGAAAGAAGAGAAGACGGTATCGTAGTAAGAGGAGCTAAGGCTCACCAGACAGGTACTATTAACTCACACTGGCATATAGTTATGCCTACACAGGCAATGAAAGAAGCTGACAAGGATTACGCAGTATCGTTCGCATGTCCTTCAGATGCTGAAGGTATGTACATGATCTACGGAAGACAGTCATGCGATACAAGAAAATTAGAGGAAGGTGCTGATGTTGATCTTGGTAATAAGCAGTTTGGCGGTCAGGAAGCATTAGTAGTATTTGATAATGTATTTATTCCTAATGAATACATATTCTTAGCAGGAGAATATGACTTTGCAGGAATGATGGTAGAAAGATTCGCAGGATATCACAGACAGTCATATGGCGGATGTAAAGTAGGTGTTGGTGACGTTCTTATCGGCGCTGCTGCTTTAGCTGCTGAATATAACGGTGCACAGAAAGCTTCTCATATTAAGGATAAGCTCATTGAGATGATTCATCTGAATGAAACACTGTACTGCTGCGGAATTGCATGCTCATCCGAAGGTCATCCTACACTGGCAGGAAACTATGAAATCGACTTGCTTCTCGCTAACGTTTGTAAGCAGAATGTAACGAGATTCCCTTACGATATTACAAGATTAGCTGAAGATATCGCAGGCGGACTTATGGTTACAATGCCGTCGGAAAAAGACTTCAAGTCTGATTTAAAGGTAGGCAGAAATGGTGAAACTATTGGAGATATCTGCAATAAGTACTTTGCGGCTGCACCTTCATGCACTACAGAGGAAAGAATGAGAATATTGAGATTTATTGAAAATATCTGTTTAGGCTCATCCGCTGTAGGATACAGAACAGAATCACTGCATGGAGCAGGTTCACCTCAGGCTCAGAGAATTATGATCTCAAGACAGGGAAACCTCGAAGGAAAGAAAGAATTAGCTAAGGCTATCGTAGGAATTAAATAGTTAAGTCTCGCATTTAACAGTTAATAAGTACTAAAAAATTTGAGGCCGCTTTGTAGCCCAGAGCGGTCTCTTTTTAAAATTTATTAAGACTTTAAGGCCATAGATATGAGGACAAATATGAAATGCGGAGTTAGATTTTGCGGGGGATGCAACCCCCGATTTGATCGAGGCAAAGCATTAAGAGAAATAGAACGTGATGTGAATAATATGGATTTTACTCATGCTGTTGAAGGTGAAACATATGATAGACTGTTGGTGATCGGAGGATGTGCCAACTGTTGTGCTTCATATGATCATTTTGACGTAAAGGGTAAGATATATAAGCTTTGGGATTACAGTCAAATAGACGATTTAAAAAAAGAGCTTAACAAAGATTAAGCGCGAAAATGGAGGAGTGATAACGTATGGATTGGAAAAAAACTTATGAAAGCAAAAAAATGAGTGCCGATGAAGCCGTGAAGCTGATAAAGTCAGGCGATACTGTAGTTCTGGCGCATGCTGTTGCAGAACCTGTTGCTCTTGTTGATGCTATGGTTGCCAATAAGAACTTATACAAGGATATAACGGTATCTCACATGGTAACGCTGGGAAAAGGTGAATATGCCAAAAAAGAAAACAGCGATACGTTCAGATATGAAGGATGGTTTACATCTCCTTCTGTAAGAGGCTCCATTTCAGAAGGACATGGTGATTTCGTACCTGTATTCTTCCATGAGATTCCAAGCCTTATCAGAAATGATAGATTACACGTTGACGTAGCTATGGTTACGGTAACTCCGCCAGATGAACATGGATACTGTAATGTAGGTGTATCATCAGACTATACTATGCAGGCTGTGAAATCGGCAAGAGTAGTTCTTGTTGAAGTAAACGATCAAGTTCCTACAGTATTCGGCAATACTTACATACATGTAAATGAAATAGATGCTTTTGTTGAATATAACAGGCCGCTTCCTGAGAGCAAACCTGCAGTTATTGGTCCTGTAGAAGAGGCAATAGGTAAAAATTGTGCTTCATTGATAAACGATGGAGATACACTGCAGCTTGGTATTGGAGCTATACCTGATGCAGTGCTGGCTCAATTGGGAGAAAAGAAGCATCTCGGTATTCATTCTGAAATGATCGCTGACGGTGTTGTGGACCTCTTCGAAAAAGGAGCCATTGATTGCAGCCAGAAGGGAATAGACGAAGGAAAGATGGTAGTAACATTTCTTATGGGTACAAAGAAGCTGTATGATTGGTGTGATAAAAACCCTATGGTAGAACTAAGGGAAGTAGATTATGTAAATCACCCTATGACAGTATGCAACCTAAAGAATCTTGTCTGCATTAATGCATGTGTGCAGATAGATTTCATGGGTCAGATCGTATCGGAATGTATTGGAACTAAGCAGATTTCAGGTGTAGGCGGCCAGGTTGATTTTATCCGAGGAGCTTCAATGGCTAAAGATGGAAATGCGAGGGCTATCATCGCAATGCCTTCGGTAACTGTCAAGAAAGATGGTTCAATGATATCAAAGGTAGTTCCTTTTATCGATCATGGCGCAGCGGTAACAACTTCGAGATGTGACGCAGATTATGTTGTAACTGAATATGGTATTGCTAAATTAAAGGGAGCTAACTTGAAAGACAGAGCGAGACAGCTCATCAACATAGCTCATCCTGATTTCAGAGAAGAACTGAAAGTTCAGTTCAAAGAGAGATTCAATGCAGAATTTTAATTCATAAAAAATGAATCGGTAAATTATTGCTAAGTTTAAGAAAAGAGGTAAAATTATGCAAGCATTAAGAGTAGTTCCTGCAATTTATTACTTTGACACATTTAAAGAGTTCAATGATGAATTCAAACTGGGCAAGGGAGATATCCTTGTAACTAACCAGTGGATGTATGATCCGTATGTAAAACCGCTCGGTATTGATATGCCTGTAGTATATCAGGAAAAATATGGTGCAGGTGAACCTACAGATGAGATGATGGATGCCATGAAGGCTGAAATGGATAAATATGAGTATGACAGGATTATTGCTTTTGGCGGCGGTACTATTGTAGACTGCTGTAAAGTTCTGGCATGTGAGATTCCTGACAAGGTGGCTGATCTTTATACAGGAAAGGTAGCACCTAAGAGAGTAAAGGAGCTTATTGTTGTTCCTACCACTTGTGGAACAGGTTCAGAAGTGACTAATGTAGCTGTAGCTTCAATACCTTCCTTAAATCTTAAGAAGGGTATCGCTGATGAACAGACTTATGCTGACACTGCTGTTCTCATCCCTGAATCACTCCAGGGACTTCCTGATAAGGTGTTTGCCACTTCATCGGTAGATGCTCTGATTCATGCTGTAGAATCGTTCCTTTCACCTAAGGCTTCTCCTTTCACAGAAATGTACTCTGTAAAAGCTATTGACATGATAATGAATGGATATAAGGAAATCATAGCTGCAGGAGGAAATACTGCTGAGAACAGAAAAGCTCATCTTAAAGATTTCTGTCTGGCTGCCAATTATGCCGGAATTGCGTTTGGCAATGCAGGCTGCGGCGCGGTTCATGCTCTGTCATATGCTCATGGGGGCGCTTTCCATATTGCTCACGGTGAAGCTAACTTCATCTGTTTTACAGAAGTATTCAAGATGTATATGAAAAAACAGCCTAAGGGCAAAATTGAGCTTGCCAATAAGCTCTTTGCTGATGTATTAGGATGTGATCCCGCAGATGTATATCCTGCTTTGGATGAGTTTTTAGGAAAAATTCTTGAAAAGAAACCGCTTAGCGAATACGGTATGACAAAAGATCAGGTTGCTGAATTTGCTAAATCAACTGTTGATAATCAGCAGAGACTGTTGGCAAATAATTATGTGCCTCTTACGGAAGCAGAGATTGCTGAGATATTTGAAAATCTGTATTAATATCAGAACAGGTTCTGTATAAATAAAAACCTATATCGGCAAGCGGAAAACTCCGCTTGCCGTTTTCATGCGATTTATGGTATTATTAGTTGGATTATTAAATTGGATTTTTTAAAGGAGAGGTTATAATATGCAACAGAATATGATCGGACCGAATATAATAATAACAGAGCCGAGCAGCAATCTCAGAGCTTTGGGGCGCAATGCTCTTGCAGGCAAATGGAAACTGGCAATATTGGCTGTAATAGTCTACACATTGTGTATAGACGTTCCTCCTGTTATTTTAAATTCATTATTCGGCATTAATATAGGAGATATGTATTACAACTATGGATATGATGGGATGTATTATCAATATAGCTATGTTTATGACAGTATGCCTACATATTCATCATTGAGCGGTATATACCTCATATTGGTTACCGGAGCATTTACATTGGGAATAACATTGTTTTTTCTTGCTTTGTTCAGAAGACAGATTGTTGGCATAGGTGATATTTTTCTTGGTTTTGAGCGTTTTGGCAAAGCCTTGGGACTGATGCTTTTTCAGTCATTGTTTATATTTTTATGGTCTCTTCTTTTGATTGTTCCGGGAGTGATTGCATCAATAAGATACAGCCAGGCTTTCTTTATTTTGGCTGATGATCCGAATAAAGGTATAAGGGAATGTATGGATGAAAGCAAGAGGATGATGGCCGGCAACAAATGGAAATATTTCTGTCTGGATATATCCTTCATAGGCTGGTTTTGTCTAGCTATTATACCTGCCAGTATATTGTCGGCTATAGCTTCGGTTTTATATTTTTCTGCATTTGTAACAGTTCTTATATCCATATTGGGATCTTTGTTTCTTGTTCCTGTGATAGCATATCGCTATGCTACTATGGCTGGATTTTATGAAATTCTTGCTGGGCATCTTATTAAAGAAACAGAACCTGCACCTATAGAGCCGGAAGCAATTCCTGTTGAAAGTATGGCACAAACGGCGGATAATATCTCAGCTGATGAAGAAGTGCATGACAATAAGGATGATGGATACGACGTGACTGAGGAAACGGTTTTCGAAGCTTCTAATGATACATCGCAGGGAAAAAGTGATTTAAAAACGGTTGATGTGGCTACGGTTTTTGCTGAAGTTGACAAAGAGGGAAGTATTGATAGTGAAAAAAGCAATTCTTCTTCAGATAAAAAGGACGGGGATGATGATTCTTTACCGAAGCAGGTAGATTGATGCAGTGTAATTAAAATAGTTTAAAAAGCTCTCTTAGCGGAGACAATGAATGTCTCTTGGGCAAGAGAGCTTTTTATATGTTTAACGAGCTATTTATCTTCGAAAATATCTTTTAGCCATGAATCTGACATTATTTTAGCGTGGACATTATCATTGTCCCAATGAGTAGCCTCTGTGTCTCTGCTTTCAGACTTTTCAGTGTGTAATGGTTTTTTTGTGTCGTTTTCATCTGAATCTGACAATATGTGATCTTCTGGATGAAGAGTGTCTGTTTCTGAAATAGTGTTTTCGGGGGATGAAGGCTCAGGAGTATCAGATTTCTGAAATAAATTAGAGCTATGTATTTCATCAGGAGTTGTTTCAATCTCTTTCATTTCATTAGGAATTGATTCTGTAGAAGCAATAAAATAGGGATTGTTTTCAGGATGAAGATCCTCGTCTGTTTCATTTGTAATGATCATATTATCGGGCTGAATTTTACAGGAAGTTTTTCTTAGTGAAAATATGAGGAATCCTCCAATAAATATGAGAACAGCGAAACCTATATATGTATAAGAGGAGGATATAACGTACTGAGTCGCATTATCCAACGCAATAGAGGATATTTCCTTATAGGTGCGGACATAATCGATAGAATAATCTATCATATATATACCATAACCTAAAAAAAACGCAGAAATGACAAATAGAATGATGGATATAACCAGATTTGATTTTTTATATTTGTGTTTCATTATCAGTTCCTCTTTTCATAAGTTAGATAGTATGCACATAATCGACCGTTGTGTTAACAATTGTGATGTCATGAAGCATATTATGATAAGTAACGAAAAGGAGGTCAATTATGGAAGGCAAAATAAGAAATCTGTATCCGGGAGGAAATACTCCTGATGGATTCTATTCCTATTATAACTATATTTTACCACAAAGAAAAGCAGAAAAAATTTTTTGCTTAAAAGGTGGTCCCGGAACAGGAAAATCGACACTTATGAGAAAAGTTGGGCAGCATTTTATTGATAAGGGAGAAGATGTAGATTTTTTATGGTGCTCGTCAGATCCCGGTTCTCTTGACGGAATATTAGTAAAAAAGAGAAATGCTGCGATATTGGATGGTACATCTCCTCATATTGTGGATCCCAAGAATCCGGGAGCAGTAGATGAAATAATAAATCTTGGAGAATTCTGGAATGAAGAACTTATAAGAAAAAACAGAAGCCGAGTAATAAGCTGCAATGAGAAGACTGCAAAACTTTTTGGATATGTTTACGGATATCTCAAATGCGCGCAGCAGCAATATGAATTCCTGTCACACGTACTTGACGAATCTATTTCATATGAGAAGATGAGAGAGTATAAAAGTCAGGTATGCCTTAAGTTAGATGGCATTTCGGTACTTAGAAGATCTGAGAGTAAAATAAAACGCGATAGTGTTCTGGGAAAAGATATCTATACAGGAGAAAAAAGAAAATTTTTTGCAGGAGCAATAACTCCTGGGGGCATTAAGAATAATATAATTTCAATAATAGATAATATAGAAAGAATAATAATTATAGATGTTCCGATAGGGTTCAGATCTGAAAAGCTTCTTTCTCAAGTTTCTGAACGTTTTACAGATGCAGGATTTGATATAGAAGAGTATTATTGCCCTATGTTTCCGGAAGACAAACTTGAGCATGTAGTGTGTCCGGATGCTGATACGGCAGTAGTATGCAGTAACGAATATCATGTGATAGATACTGAAAATGTAAGCGGCAAAGTTATAAGAATAAAAGTAGAAGACGATTTGGACAGTGCTGAAAGCGAACTTCTGAAAAAAATATATGAGGATATTAAAGAATCAAGCAGAGACTGTATTTTGAAAGCCATAGAGATATTAAAAGAAGCAAAGGCAAATCATGATATCCTTGAAGACTATTATGTTCCTAATATGGATTTTGATGCTATGGACGACCTTAGGGAATATATTATAGAAAAAATAGAAGAAAAATAGAGGATCATAAAAGAGTCACATAAAGTGATTAAAATCTTTGTGTGACTCTTTTTAAATAATGATTTATTGTCAAAAGTGAATAAAGGAGGAAAAAAAGACCATAATACACTTGAGGTGAAGTGAATTATGTTTAGAGATACCAGAAGAAAAAAATTGAAAAACAGGGTTATTTTTACCGCTATCGGAGTATTTGTCCTTGGTTTTGGCATATGGCTGAATTTTCAGGGAAATGATAAGGATGAACAGCCTGCAGAGGATACTGTCAAAAAGGTAGAGGTACAGCAAACCGAATCAGATAAGGTTTCGGAAACAAAAGATAAAAACGGAAAAGACGGGACAGACACAGAAAACCGGCCTGAAACATATCTAATAAAAGAAGTGGAGGGAGTAGTCAAAGTCTTCGTATGTGATGAAGACGGCAATAAGGAACTGTATCTCATAACGTCCATTCCTTTTGATCTGCTTTCGGAAAGTGATCAGCAGCTGTTTGTAGACGGTGTGACTATAGAGACGGAAGAAGACTTAGGTGAATTCCTGCAAAACTTTGATAGCTAGGGGGCTTTTAATGAAACGTTTTATAAAAAAGAGTGCGTTTATTTTATGCGGACTTCTTCTTTCTATTATTATCATAGGTCAAGTTTTTCCTCAAAATGAAAGCACAGTGACCGCACCTGTAGTGGCGGAAAAGGTTCTGGTACCCGGAGGGCAGTCTGTAGGGGTCAAAATGGACGTCAGAGGTGTTTTAATAGTAGGTCTTGAGGAAATAGAAGGCAAAGACGGGAAAAAGGTCAATCCGGGTCTTTTAAGCGGTTTGCAGATCGGTGATATAATAATGGAAATAAACGGTACCGAAGTTTACAGAGCAGATGAAGTTCAGGCTCTTGTTAATGAGATAAAAGATACTGTGAAGCTCAAGATAAAACGCAATGATAATATTATGAACGTTGAAATAAATCCTGTGGAATCCGGAGAAGATGGCCTTTATAAGCTTGGAGTGTGGGTTAAGGATAAGACAGCGGGAATAGGGACACTGACATATTATGACCCTACAAACTCTACTTTTGGAGCATTAGGGCATGGTATAGTGGATCCGGAGACTAGTTCTATCCTTTCTGTAGAGACAGGTTTGCTTTTGGAGTCACAGGTTCAGGAAGTACAGGAGGGCAAAAGCGGTCAGCCGGGAGAAATAAGAGGAATATTTTATCATTCAGACAATCCGCTTGGAAGCCTTGAAAGAAACAGTAATTTCGGAGTTTTCGGCATTGCATATCATCCAATTGAAAATCCTTTATATGAACAGCCTATTGCGGTGGGTACCAAAGATCAGGTAGAATTAGGAAAAGCGTATATACTGTCAACGCTTTCCAATAATGAAATAAAGCGTTTTGAAATAGAGATTGAGAAAATAGAGAATCAGGATTCTCCTGCTGATAAGAGTATGGTCATAAAGGTAACTGATGAGGAGCTTTTGGAGGAAAGCGGAGGAATAATCCAGGGAATGAGCGGAAGCCCCATCATACAGAACGACAGGATCATCGGCGCCGTTACCCATGTGTTTGTGAACGATCCACAGCGAGGATACGGGATTTTTATCGAATGGATGCTGGAAGAGTCGAATCTTGTCGAAAAATAAAGCAAAATGTATTTAGTAAATTATTGATAATAATCTGAATCTATTTAAAATTAAGTATGTAACAATTGTCGAACAGAGTGTCTTAGGGCAAAAACAGGAGGAAAATGAAAATGAAAACAATTAAAATCGGTATCGCTGACGATAATAAGGAATTTTGTGAGATCCTTGTTGATTACTTCCAAGATAAAGAAGATATTGATTTGGCTTTCGTTTCTCATGATGGAATAAAAACAATAGAAAACATCAAATTACATCAACCTGAAATTTTAATACTGGACATGGTCATGCCCCATCTTGACGGATTGGGTGTTTTGGAAACTATAAATAATATAGAGCTTGAAAAGTATCCGAGAACTATCGTTTTATCAGCAGTGGGACAGGAGCCTATAACTCAGAAAGCAATAAGTCTGGGAGCGGAATATTACATAGTAAAGCCTTTCAATCTCGATATACTTATGAAGCGGATCAATCAGTTGTCAGGTGTCGATGATAAAAGTGAGAACAAAATGCAGTATGCCAGAGCCATACTGACAGGGCAGAAGGATGATGAAGAGAAAAGTCTGGAAATAGACATAACGAATATAATACATGAGATAGGAGTGCCTGCTCATATTAAGGGGTATCATTATCTTCGAGATGCTATCATCATGGTAGTGGAAGACATAGATCTTCTCGGGGCCGTCACTAAAGAACTCTATCCTGCTATTGCCAAAGCCAATAATACTACACCGAGCCGTGTAGAACGTGCTATAAGACATGCAATAGAAGTGGCATGGAACAGAGGCAAACTTGAGACCATTGATTCTTTGTTCGGTTACACAGTGCAAAACGATAAAGGAAAGCCCACCAATTCGGAATTTATCGCTATAATAGCGGATAAGTTGAGAATAGAGAGAAGGGCAAGCTGAGAGTCATCTAACATATTAATCATTTCAAAACTTGTTGTTGAAGAATCCGCAAGAAGATCTACAGAAACAAAATATAGAGATGACCATAGTAGGTTGAAAAATAATTTACAGGCAAACAATAAAAAAGAGCTGCTTAGGATAACTCAATTAGGGATTAACGAAAACAATGATTAATTTCTAAGCAAAGCCTTCCAACGGAACTCAAAAAAACAGAATGGCCACACTAGAGAGTATCGATATACTCCAGCGTGGTCATTTTCGTATTAATTAACATTCAAGTTTTATTCGATATTTAATTCAGACATAAGTCCTTTAGATGGCATAGATGCGTTTTTAAAAGCATTTCTAATTGTTTTTGCTTCCAATTCGCCTTGTGTAGCAATTTGAGAAATAATTGTCTGAGCATTTGATATCTTCTTAGATGGCACTCGCATTCTGATTGCGGTTCCTCTAAAGTTGGTCACTCCGTATTTTATTCCATGATTATCAATTAACATATAATTTCCATAACTAATAATACAGAAGCTTCCATTTAGATGCTTACAGATTTCATTTACCATATAAAGGCCAAATCCTGAATTTGCCCATTCATCGCTACTTTTTTGCTTCATTGACGGTCTGAATGCTTCTGAAATACCAGCTTTTAATGCCCATTGAAGAGCTTTTTCATTATCAGTAATATACTCTTTGTGAGCATGATTCCGTGTAATACTATTGTAAATGCCTATACCTTCATCTGCTATTGCAATCTCTGCTAATTCAAAGGATGGCCAATACTGTCCGCAAACCCACATAGTATTAGTACCGGCATGCTCTGGCGTATTTCGAAGTATCTCCCTGATTAAGTAGGTAAGAAGTTTATGTAACTCTTTATTACCTCTATCAACAATGCGAGCTAATCTTCCAGCTTCTTTTTCTATCAAATCGCCAACAACCATGTAATTTCCTTGTGAGATTTCATCTTGCTGTAATTCATCAACTTTGATTGGAGTTATGGGAATATAATTAGCACTACCATTTGCTTCACCCGGCATTTTTCCTATCCCCAGTGAATCAGAAACATATTTAAAAAAGCCCATTGTACCTGCATAACCTTTCCCTTCACATCCATCAATCCTAAATGGTATTTCTGGATACTGCATTCTGTAATTACGCATTGTAGCACCCATAATCAACATAGGTAGAGGATCAAAATTACGCATTTGAGAGAAATCGAAAACAACTTCATCATTTGGAACTTTTTCGTATATATCGTGAGCAAATTTAAGTGTTCCTACAAGTTCCATATCCGGAACGTATATTCTCATCTATAACACCTCCTTACGCAGCACCAATCCAACCATAACCTTGAACCGCCATGTCCACAAAGTGGTTCATGAGCAGAGATACCTTGGAATCAAATGCAGCTTTATCATAACTTTCAGGCAGATCATCATTCAATGATAATTCCACCTCATATTTCAGCTTGGCACGTGGCTGTTCATCTTTATACCAATCCACCACAAGAAGACTGCTACGATTATCGACTAATTTCTTATAAAGATTCTTTGCAGAGAGTTTTACTTTTTGCTCTTCAGCCTGTGTTAATTTTTTTCCGGCAATCAGCAAATCGTAAATTTCCAGTTCTTCTTCAGTTAGACCTTCGGTATTGGCTCGATTGTCTTCCTGACGAAGTTCTTCAAGGAGCTTAACAAGTTGCTCATAATAATCCTCATTTTCAGTGCCACCTGCATTATAGGAATCAATAATACGTTTGAAACGCTCTGAAAATTTAGTTCTGGTACAGTTTCTGTTAAGCATCTGCTCAAGAGCTTGCTCGATGTATTCCTTCAAGTCATTAATCTCAATCGCCTTATACGTAGCAACCTTTATCTCTTTCCTCAATTGTTCAACATCAACTTTAGAAAGGTCAATTGTCTTTGTGCCTTTAATCATGTACTGTGCAGGTTCCTCGCGCACATAATTAACGAAATCTTGACTTGCAGTAACACTACCATCAAGGATCTGATTCATTTTCTGTCTGGCACGAGCTACTTTTTCATCATCGATAGTATGGTAGAAAAGGCCATGCAAATACACAAGCGGTGCAAACTTATCGTTGCTCCAGTTTTTCTCAAAAATTTCCGGCTTTGATGCTTCATAGAGATTTGTCAACGTATTAAGGATAACCTTGAATTTTTCTTTATCACCATCTTTTGCAACGATAGTATCATAGGCACTTCTTAATGCATCCAGTTTATCGAGAGTATTTGAATCAGCGACCATCTTTTTCAAATCAATATCAAGAGACAACAAGAAAGAATCTGCTTCATCGATTGTGCCATCGATATAGCTTATTAATTGGTCAATATCCTTTGCCGGGAACTCTGTACCATCATCTCCAGTCGCATATTCAGTCAATGCTTTTTTCATGTACTTGAATACATTTACATAATCCACGATGATTCCGGCAGGTTTTCCGGGATACACTCTATTGGCACGAGCAATCGCTTGCATCAGCGTGTGTCCTTTCATTGGCTTATCAAGATAAAGTGTAGATAAGTTCTTTACATCAAATCCTGTTAGCCACATTGCACAAACAAACACAAGTTGCAGTGAGTCATCAGGATCTTTGAATCTATCCTCAATATCTCTACCGTCAGGTGTGATTTCTTTCATCTTTGTACGATGTTCAGATATCTTTAGACCTTGCTTCGCAAACTTGGCTTTCTCATCGTTTTCTTCAGAAATTATAACAGCCATTTCAACTTTATTCATGTAAGCAAGAATACGAGTGAGCTGATCACGTTCTTCTTTGGTAGAAGCAGTATTGCGCTCCTTCATGATATTCTGCTTTTCTATAGCCCAGTAATGCTGAACCTTGTCATACATTTTGACAGCAGTATATTTATCGACAGATACAACCATACCTTTTCCAAGAAATCCTCGTCTTGGAAAGTGGTAGGCAATATCCTGTGCCACTTTATCTAAGCGGTCATCTCTCTTGATAACTTCAAGGATACGGGAAGATGCATTCTCTAATAGTCTTGTCTCATCTTCATTAAGATTTTCTTCTTCGATAATGTCCACAACGTCATCGTCAAGGAAATCATTCTCAAGCCCAACTTCCGGAACTCGTCTGGAATAGAATAAAGGCACTGTAGATCCATCTTCAACAGACTGCGCAAAGTTATACTCTGATACATAATCACCGAACCATTGATTTGTAAGACGTTTTGTACCAAGTAGTGGTGTTCCGGTAAATGCGATAAAGTTAGCATTCGGAAGTGCAGTTCTCATGTTCTCTGCCAAATCCTTATACTGCGTTCTATGCGCTTCATCAACAAGGACGATAATATCGTCACGAGTAGAAAGCACCGGATATTTCTTTGTCTTATCGTATCTGAATTTATGGATGAGCGTGAAGATAAATGCCTTATTAGTAGTTAGGAAATCTCTTAACTGCTTGCTATCCTTAGGCTGGCATTCTTCTTTAGATCCGATAACCTCTGTACGTACGAAATTCTTATGAATCTGTGTATCCAAGTCTTCACGGTCAGTAATAACAAGGAATGAAAAGTTACCTGCAATTTTACGTTTCACCTTACGAGCAAACATAACCATAGAGTAGGATTTACCAGAGCCCTGTGTATGCCAGAAGACACCAAGTTTTCCGTTCAATTCTTTTCTGTTTTTCACAGATTCCATCAAGTTATTTACGCCTAAGTACTGGTGGTTCTTTGCGATAATTTTGATTCTCTGATTTTCAAAGAGAATGAAATTTTCTATATAATCAATGAGTCTATCTTTGCTAAGAAGACCATCAACAAAATATCTGACTGAGCTATCCTTGACATTATCTGCTGCAAGAATTGCTTCTCTGTCCAATTTTTCTTTTTCACTGTCAACCTTGAGCCATTCAAAGAAATAGTCGTAGGTTGCATTAAATGCACCAAGCTTTGTTTCCAGTCCATTAGAAAGCACACAAATCTGATTGAACGCAAAGAGATTCGGAATATCCCGCATATAATCTTTCAAATTCTTGTTGTAGGCTTCCTCGACCTTAACAATGCTATTTTTCAGTTCAATAAACACAAGGGGCATGCCATTAACAAAAATAAGGATATCCGGTCTGCGATAATAGACCTTTCCTTGTATCCACATCTGCGATACCGCTGTGAAAGTGTTATGCTTCGGATGCTCAAAGTCTATCAGCTTAACAAAATCGAAATTTTCTTTTCCGTTTCTGCGAACGGTAATCTTTATATTATTACGAATTTGTCTGTATAATTTGTAGTTGGTATCTACGATATCCGTTCCTGTATAATCCTGTCTCAGCATCTTTACAATCTCTTTGATTTTATCTTCTTCGATAGTTGGATTGATACGCTTTAGAGAAGACAGCATTACATCAGGAAGAATACATTCTTTCTTAGAATTTCTTCCTGTGCCATCATTTAAATCATCACGCTTGCTTGGATCAGCATCACAAATGAGGACGTCATATTCAAATGGTTCAGCTTTTAACTTTGAAAGTATAGCCTGTTCTATATCGTCTTCTGATATGAAGTTACGCATATGAACACCTCCTTAAACTTCAAGTTTTCCACTCATTAAGCGTGGTAAGAGCATGTCTCTCTGTTTGATGAGTTTATCATTTTGCATCATCAATGCTCGGATTGTTTGATATAAGGGTTCTTTTTGCTCATCAAATTTTTTTATTAACTCAGTTGGCGGAATAACTATCTTTACTTTTTTTATTAAATCCTGACTTAGATTCTGTTGTGCAGCACCAAATCCAATGAGTAACAGATAATCACGAATTGAATAAAGATAATGAAACAAATAGTGTCTAGAGATAATTTCATTTTTATCGCTAAAAACACAACAAGCCTGATTGCAAGTCATTTCAGAATCCAAATATGCTAACATACCAATGTTTACTCCGTACATTGCCATAACAACAGCCCCTTGTGGTAATAGCTTTGCGGACGATCCTTTTATTCCATCTTCCGTTATACATTCGTCAGTGTGAATTATTATGTTGTCTTTAATTTCTCCAGTCTTGACCCAAGGAATAGTGCCATCAGCGTAATACTCCTCATGCGTTCTACTTGGAGTTCCACCGGAGCATGTATTGTAATGAAGGCCTATTTTTTCTCTTACCCAACCTTTAGGCATTCCGTCTTCAAACTCCACATCCTCATATCCCGGAAAACGGAATCTTACAAACCATTCCTTGTAGAGATTTTCAGCCATTTGCTCTAAGAGTTTGATTCGCTTGTTGTTGTTTTCAATAGCAGTATCGTAAGTAGATAAAATAGATGCAACTTTTACTTGCGTATCATAATCTGGCACCCTAAGCTTTACTCTACAAATTTTATCCAAACTCAAATTATCTTGGGTTGTGCCTTTAGAAATCTGTTGAAAGTATAATTTTAGTTCATCGAACAAATACTTAACGTATGTTGTGTCTGATACATTCTCGTACGGCAAAAATCCAACGATACTATCTGGGAAACATGCATCCATACCAAGTATGGCAGAGTCCGCAATATTAGCTGCAATAGTGAAACATAATGTTCCTTTTTTCCAAAGTTTACTTTGTTTTAACCCCACGTCATTATATGTTTGTGTATAATCTACCAAATGTAGATTAGCCTTTTTTACATCACCTGTTTGGATAAAGGGATATTCCCCACCGTATAATATGGAGTCGTTTCTTGGTCTATGCTTTGATTTACCACGATTCACAGTACCGAGATCTGTTATTTTTACTATTTTATACTCATTCATATCACTCACCCAACAATCCTTTCAGATTATTCGAGATAAGTTCTTCTAAAGATTTCGCTTCAATACTTAAGGCAGTGAATTCAGCATTTAAGGAATACATTTCTTCTTTGAATTCTTCCTGTGTTAAGCCATCATCCTCGATAACCACACCGACATATCGTCCGGCATTAAGAGAGTAATCTTGATCAATGATTCCGTCTTCACCATCCATATGTGCGACTTTGCAAAGACCGATAACATCAGCGTATACACCATCCGGGAATCTTTCTGTTAACCAGTCAATCTGTGACTGCCAATATGATTTTGTAAGAATTTCTTTGTCATCAGAAGACTCCGGTGCATTGGCAAGCTCTACTTTGTACTCATCAATCAAATCTACAAGTGCCTGTGTATCGCCATGATAAAGCTTTGTGATAACACCAAGGTTCTTAATCTGTTCATCAGAGAATTTTCTGTGGGCACGGTCAATCTGTGTAAATACATTTCTTGCATCGATAAATAAGATTTCATTTTTCTTCTCAGTGTTCGGTTTCTGCTTATCAAAGAACCAAAGGGTTGCAGGAAGAGTAACTGATGAGAACATATTAGAAGGAAGGGTCACCATCTGTGAGATGATACCTTCTTCAATCATTTTCTTTCTAATATCATATTCTGAACCTGATGCATCAGATGCAGAATTAGCCATAACAAGAGCCGCCTTACCATTCTCATTTAATGCAGTAGCAAAGTAGCCAATCCACAAATAGTTTGCGTTAGGTACAGTTTCTTTTTTGTCAGATTTTTTCTTCGTTGATTTACTCTTGTTTCTTGGCACACCATATGTATCGAAACGTGCATCATCAGAAACCTTCTCAACAACAACCTCATCAACATTGAAAGGTGGATTTGCCATTACATAATCAAACTGTCCAACTGCATTATATGGATCAGAATAAAACGAGTTTGCCTCAGTAATGTCACCTCGAACATTGTTAAGAAGAAGATTCATCTTTGCAAGTTTTACTGTATCAGGTTCTTTTTCAACACCATAGCAACGAAACTTCATCTGTTCGCTTTCGCTGGCATTGTGGTTGTGCATATATCTTGCAGCCTGAACGAACATACC